>JAAZBP010000135.1 GCA_012513715.1 Thermoproteota archaeon
CTTTTTAGCCGAAGCCCACTACATTTTTTGGGGTCACATTGATTTGCATGATAAATAGTTAACCTTGGAAAATCAGGATGCAGGTGTTCTTCATTTTCCACTGGCGTTTTTCACCTTTAAATGGCTCATCGGGTCATCAAGAATTTTTGGGATCCAATCAATCAGGTCACTTGCTGTTATATGGTAACCTCGTTCATTAACTACAAAATCTCCTGCTGCACCATTAACGAATGCGCCAGCAACCGCTGCTTGAAACGCACCTGTTTTCATAGCTAGTACTCCGCCTACTATTCCACTTAAGACATCACCAGTTCCACCAACAGTCATTCCTGAATTTCCTGAAAAATTAAGTTTGACATGTTCAGAATCGCATATTACGTCAATTTTACTCTTGACTAATAATACTGCATTGAGTTGTTTAGCTGTTTTTTGTATTGCTGAAACTCGCTCGTCTAGTTCTTCAGGTACTTTTTCGCCTGTGAGAATAGCATATTCACCGATGTGTGGAGTTAAAATAACGGGAACTTTTAAAGGTCTTTTAATTTTTGCAAATGCCTTTATTGCATCAGCATCCAGAACCAGCGGTTTTCCTGCTTTTTCTACTTCCTCAATAAAATCTTTAACAAAATCCATTGTTTCAGACTTCAAGCCCGCACCCGGCCCAACTACTATTGCATCTACCATACTCAAATAGGGTTTAATTTCTTCTACATTGGAGGGTTTGAGGTTTTTACAGTCAAGTTTTATTGTAATTAAATCAGGTGACATTGAAGAAATTGTTTGCGCTACCTTTTGGGGAGCTGCTAAATAGACTAAATCGACTCCTGTACGTAAAGCAGCCAAAGAAACAAGAGCGGGTGCACCTGAAAAAACTTCGCTGCCACCCACCACTAGTAGACGCCCGAAATCACCTTTATGAGCATCAGCCCTACGTTGAACATTGGTTAACATAACGTCGCCTGGACCAGTAAATCTCTCCATAACAGAGGGCAAGCCAATATCGGCAACAACTATTTCTCCGGCGTATTTCTTTGCCCTTTCTAAACCAAGTTTTGCTTTATGAAAAGTGACTGTTAAATCTGCTTTTACTGCGTTACCTAAAATGTCTCCTGTATCTGAATCAATACCTGTGGGTATATCTATAGAAATCTTGAAACCTTTTAGTTCGTTGATGAAATCTACAATATTAGAGATTGGAGGCTTTAATTTTCCTTTTGTACCAGTTCCTAACATGGCATCAACTATTATATCTGCAGTTATTTCAGGTAAGGCTGAGCTGTCAGTTATCTGAACTATCGAAAAATAATCAGTTAAAGATTGAAGGATATTCCAGTTTTTTAAGGCGTCTTTGTGTTTAATATCGCGGTCTCTACCGACTAAAAGTATAGTAACGTTGAATCCTGCGCCCAATAGGTTTCGTGCTGCTACAAAACCGTCTCCTCCATTTCCACCTAAACCACAAAAGATTGCCACTTTTTTTTCGCTAGAGAAACGATTTATGATTTCTTGCGTTACATTGCGGCCGGCTAGTTCCATTAATTGTAGTAGGTCAAAACCGAAATATTCAGCGTTTATTTCAAGAGCGCGCATTTCGTTGCTTGTCATTAAAGTTTTTTTGCTTTGCATATTTGATGCCCTGATATATTATAATCATCATAAGATAAAGGCTATCTTTTCTGTATACGAAAGCATCGCCAAAACATAGTCTTAATCGACTATACAGCAGTCGTCTACTTTTCGGTTCTTCGAAATCAGACGAACCTTATATAATCATGGATTGAAAAAAAATAGGCTTGTATAGTAAATCATTAAAATTCGTGTTTTTCTTTTTATTTAAAAAATTGATGTGCCCTATAACCTCGGTGAACCAAGTAAAACAACGTTTTTAATCATATTTTAGGACTCTAAAAAGAAAAAATTATGTTTTTTTATTACTTTTGATTAATTAGATCGCTTTACTCGATGTTTTAATTAGTACAAAACCGGACTTGATGACTAAAACGGTCTGTCTACATTTTGTTTATGAGGTAAATGCCTTAATGTTAATGGCTTTTGAAAGGGAAGTGTGATTTTTTATTTCTTTTCTTTAACGAAAAAATTTCGAACCATCATTTTTTACATTTAAAAGTTAAAAATTATAGAGGTTAAATGCTGAAATTATGATTTTTTATGCAATTTACTCTGTTTTGGACTAGTTCGTCAGGTGGAGTCTACGAAAAACCGCTTAAACAAAGAAAAAATCAAACCGGCCAATAGACAGATATTAATTGTTCAGGTAGCCATATGGTTAAACAGTTTGAATATCAACGGTGTCACAATTGAGCGGAACGTTCAACATTAACAAACATGATGCGCTTTTAATAACAGATATTCAAGTTGACTTCCTACCTGGCGGGGCTCTACCCGTAACAGAAGGAGACAAAATAGTGCCAGTCATAAACAAATACGTCAGCAAATTTAAGGCTGCAGATGCTCACATAATTGCTTCAAGAGATTGGCATCCCCCAAATCATATTTCATTCAAAGATAAGGGCGGACCATGGCCACCTCATTGTATCCGAGACACTCAAGGTTCAGAGTTCAGTTCCGCACTTAAGCTGCCAAACCCAACACTGATTATATCTAAAGCTACTGAACAAAACCGTGAAGCCTACTCAGCATTTGACGGAACAAATCTAGCTAATGAATTAAACAAGTTAGATATCAAACGTCTGTTTGTAAGCGGATTAGCTACTGATTACTGCGTTGTAAACACTGCACTTGATGCACTTAAGCTGGGTTTTAAAGTAGTAATTCTAATGGATGCAACATTAGGGATTGATGTTCAACAAGGTGACGTAGACCGCGCAGTTAAAACTATGTTTGATCATGGTGCCTTGACAGCTAAAATGGAAGATTTTCCTTAAAAATAAAAAGATACTATATTTTTTGGCAATTAGCCTTTTATGAATAAAACGTCAGTTCCAATTTGAAAACGCAAATCGGATGCAAAGTGTGGACGGATCTAATGGTGCTGGTTTTAGATGAAATAAAGAAAGTAGGGTACCTATTGCTTAAGGCGCTGTTAAGTTATCTTGCTCGGTTACATAACAGCTTTGCCGCATTAACCTGATCAAACAGGAGACAACTCCTCAGCACGTCCCTTAGCGTACCCGACAGCCTTCTCTAGTATAGCCTTATCAAGCACAGGCATATCAGAAGCAACTTTACCCAGAGAACCCCCTTGCCTCCGCAACTTCAACACAAATTAAACAATTACACCTTTGAGAGATTGAAATCCTACAAGATGATAAGTAAGTAAACCAGCCAAAACTGGCAGACAAACAATTAGTTTTCTGATACCGAGTGAAAGTTAAGTTTGTCGAGCTTTTCTTTTAGATTTTAGTTTATAGCTGCTTACTCGATGAAGTGGGTTTTCGATGTATGCTAAACCTTGTCCTAAGCTATTGAAGAGGCTCCAGAAGTGATTAATAAGCCAAGAACGATAATACTGGAAGTTTTTCTATTTTTTATTTGGGTTTATCAAATGGCTATTGGATTGAAGCAGTTACAATAATTTTTCGTTAAAATTCCTTGACTAACCCCCAAGAGTAAGGGTAAGGTATACCTAGCCGTGGGAAGGTTACGCAAAAGGATTATAGTAAGTCATCTTTGAAAACTTACTCCGTTTATATATCAAGTAACCGACCAAACCACCAATGATTGACCCTACAATAAAACTGATAACTATCCAATAAGTAAAACTAAAAAGCGAAATCTTCCAAGATCTTGCTATAAATCCTATTGAGAAACCGCCAACGAAAAACAGAATAACTCCGCCAGCAAAAGCACCAGCAAAAACTATTGAAATCTTCGCTCCTAACATCTGAGAAGAAGGCTTCATAAATGCTCTTTTAGTCCTAGCCTTTTCAGCCAAAACAAGAAAGAGTATACCTAAAATTGACGTTGCAATATACAAAATGAGCCTATCTAAAGTTATAACTCCAACAATATAAAAGCCAAAAACAAGTGAAAGTAAGACAACAGAGAAAATGGCAACCGTAATGAAATACCCTTTAAGAAAAGGGGATTCTATTTCCGATTGACTTTTTATTTGGCAAAATTCCTCTAATAGGCGAATGGCAAGTTTGCCTTTTTCAGTTAAATAATACTGACTGCTTTCATTGGATACCAATCCATTGAGAATTTTCAAATGATAATTCAGCTTTCCAGTACTCTGAATACCTATAGCATTCATCAATTCTGTATAGGTTATGTTACTTCTCTCTTCCAGCACAAGCAGTATTTTACGTCTTGTTTCATCTTTTAGGATTTTATGTAAGGAAGCTATTCCATTACTCATGAGCAGTTATCTGTTAGTTACGTTATTTAGGGTTTTTTGACTAATTATTTTGTCAACCATTTCGTAGGTTAAAAGGAGAGGATGAATACACCCGCATAGGAAAAAGTCATTTTATTAGTTACTGGGTTTTTTGATGTCTTCTAAAAAGCAATAGCGAACATAGAAAAGCAACAGTAAGAATTATCGTTTTCTGTGTCTACTTAACCACACAACTAAAGTCAACAATGCGGCAACCGATATAACAACAAGAATTATTGCCCAAACGTTAATTGAAAACCGCGCAAACTCAAAGATG
Organism: Thermoproteota archaeon; assembly: GCA_012513715.1. Taxonomy (GTDB): domain Archaea; phylum Thermoproteota; class Bathyarchaeia; order Bathyarchaeales; family Bathycorpusculaceae; genus Bathycorpusculum. The sequence goes on from JAAZBP010000135.1 coordinate 4,638, forward strand.
TTATCAGGGTAAGTGGCAGAAAAAACAGCAACTTCTTTTGAAGAAAACACTGAGAATTCGTTGTCAACAATAATTGTATAGTTGCCTGTTTCGGTGGGGGTGATATAAAATTGCTTCTCGTTTGATATTCTGCCTAAATCAAGAACGGTTTTGCCTTGTGAGTCAATAACTCTCAGGTTAATGTCGTTGCCGCTTCCACCCTTTATGTATATTAAGCCACCACAGCCCCCCATTGGACCAAGACCATAGTTCAAACTGACATTCAAGTGTAGACTGCTTAAAGGTGGTACTGTGTAGTTTTTAGGTGGAGCAATTGTTGAGGGTGTTATTAACGGAAATGGAGTGGGTTGGGCATTTGCAGGGTTAACTGTCAGCAAAGTTAGACATGATATAGCGATAATTAGAGTTAGTAATAATGCAAGAGCTTTGTTGATTTTATCCATGTTCAGTATTACGTACATCAAGATGATATAACATTAATTGTATAGATTTCTTGACTAAGCCTTGTCAACATTTATTGACTAAAAAAGTAAGGTTTCTTGACAAAATCTGATAAGGAAATTTTATTTAGTAAAAGGATAACCTATCAGTAAATACAAATGTTGGGTATTATAGTAACTTTAGTTTTTATTCGCCCATAATCTGAATAATAACTGTTCTATTTCTTGGGTAAACATCTGTTTCAACAAAAAACAGAGATTGCCACGTTCCAAACTGAACTTCACCATCGCTTACAGGAAGAGTTTTGTCAGGAGGCAAAAGCATTGAACGAAGGTGAGAGTAGGCGTTGGATGGATGATGATAAGGCTTTTGTTTTGGGACTATTTCTTCAAGAAACTCTTTGATGTCTTTTAGTAGTGCGTCATCGTTTTCTGTTAGTATTAGTATGCCCGTTGCGTGAGGTGCAAAAACATGGACTATGCCATTTCTAATTTGAACATTATTAACTTCTTCTTGGATTCTGTTTGAGAGGTCTATGAAGCCTATGTCTCCTTGAGTTGTAAATTTGATTGTTTTATTTATAATCTTAAATCCAAGCATGCAGGTCACTTTGTTACTTATGGGTGATTGCCCAAAAAAAGGTTTCTTGACTGTGTTTTGTTGATGCTTTCGTATACAGATTTTTTAACGCATTAAAGGGGCTTTTCAACGTCAAAATAGCTCAGTTATTATTTGCCTTCTTTGATTTACTAATTGACTTTGTTTATTACAAGTAAGTTTGTCCATTAACAACTTTTTTGTTAGCAAGTATTCATTTGCTAATATCACTATCAAAACAAGAGTTTTCCGGAGGCTGAAAACGGTTACTTTGGACTATTTTATTTTAACTTACGTTATAATACTGTACTGTTGGGAAATCTGATTTTTCTCTTTTTGTTTAGCTATTTTTGTTCGAAAGATATTTTTTAACAGAATTGTTTTTTGCGATAAAGATTGTAATTTTTTCGAGGTCTCGTATGTCTTATTTTTAGAAAATGTTGGTTTATTGAGGTTATTTGTTTGTTGTCTTGACTATTTAAGTTTGTTTTATGTCGAAAAAAAATTTGGGTAAAAGGCCAGTATTTTTTGGCTCCATCAACCATTTTTAAAGCCTTAAAAACAGCTTTAATTTGGCTTTTGGCGCCGATTTGCCCTTATCTTGGTTTAGGGTGTATGCTTGGCATGGGGAATATCGGAGCCTCATATAAGTACCTTCGAAAATCTCCATGCGAAGAAAAATTGCCTTTTTTCGTTAGACCTTCGAGATGATTAAGGGTTTTTTGGGTAGTTAGCAGTATTTTGAAAACTTTGCTGTTTTTTGAGAATTTTCTTCAGCACATGTTTTTGTTTTTTTCTGCAGCTTTTTTAGGAAAATACGCTTTTTATCTTGTTGACTGTATTGGCTGTTTGTGTTTCTATCAGATTTTTGTTTTGCAGTCATGTTGCTTTGCAAGGTAATTTTGCTTGCTTAGAGGCGCCTATTGTGACCATATTTTCTCATTATTGACGTTACAAAAAACCTATTCTGTGATACTGGTGTATGAAATAATATTTATTAAATTAATGTTCACCTAAATTCACCAGCATAACTGAACAAACTTTAGTTGTATACAGAAGCATCAACAAAACACAGTTATTCAAGAAACAAAAGGAACCATTTTTATTTTTAGACGCTCTAAAGAGTTCATAGTAAACCGAGGGAATCATCTGAGTCGAGAAATTGACCGCATCAAACTTAGACGATGGCGTAAAAGAGGTTTCTACAGTGAAACCGTCTTAGTGAAGCTTCTTCAGAAGAAAGGATACAATGCAGTCCGGGTTCCAGTCAGTAACCCAAGCCTAAATCCTCTTCCAGACGTAATTGCACGTAGAGGACAACACCTGTATGCTTTTGAAGTGAAAAACGCTTCGTACTATGCATATTTTCCAAAAGGTCAAATTGATAAGCTCTTTCGGTTTTTAGATCAATTCATACCCTCAGGTAAAGAATACAAGCATGCAGTTATAACTGCACATTTAGGTAAACGTTGGCTCTTTAAAGAAATAAATTGGAGTGACTGGGAGAATAACAAGCTACCTGATAAGGCTCGAATATTAAAACGGGACCGAGGGAACTTAAACATAGACACTTCTTACCCTCCAGCTCAGGGCATGTAAGGGAATGTACCTTAAAGCTATTATTGGTAAACATTAACTAATTGTTAAAGTTGCATTGCAGGGAAAAGCAATGTCTGAAGAAGAAAACGTGATGGTTCGTACTAAAGATTTAGAAAAAACCTATACGGTAAGTGATGGAAAAACAGTAGTAGGTCTTGAGGATTTAACGTTTGATATTCCAAGGGGCAGTTTTGTAGTTATATGTGGGCCATCTGGTTCAGGAAAGACAACATTACTAAATATATTAAGCGGAATAGATAGACCAACTAAAGGAGAAGTCCAGGTTAATGGTCAAGATTTAACTGGTAAAGATGAGGATTTTCTAGCTGATTTTCGTTGCCTACATACTGGTTTTGTTTTTCAAGCATATAATCTTGTTTCTACGTTGACAGTGGCTGAGAATATTGCTTTTCCAATGGAGTGGCTTAGGAAAACACCTCAAGAAATTGAGACACGTGTATCTGAATTGCTTTCCAGTGTAGGTTTGGCTGATCGTGAAAACCATTTTCCCTCGCAGCTTAGTGGTGGAGAACAGCAGCGTGTGGCTTTTGCTAGGGCATTAGCTAATGATCCGGAGTTAATATTGGCAGATGAACCTACAGGCAATTTAGATTCTAAAAACGCTGAAAGAATCTTGAAGGTTTTGCAGGAACTTAAAGAAAAAGGTAAAACAGTAATTGTTTCCACTCATGAAAAACAAGTTCGTGAATTCGCTGATATCGTTATCACCTTGAAAAATGGGCGAGTGGTGACTGACAGTGAATAGCGGTGCAGGTTTTCCTGTTAATGATTTATTTCGCCGTAGATTTCAAACTGGATTAGCTATAACCACTTTAACTTTGAGTGTATCTTCTACACTGTTTTTGCTGTTTTTTATTAGTCGGTTAGGGTTAGGCGGGTCTTTTTCTGCAAAAACATTAACTTTGGGTTTGAACTCTATTTTTAGTCAGTTTAATTTTTTCTTAGGTGGACTAATCTTTTTGGTTGGAATAGTCTTGACCTCTTTTATTGTTTTTTTAATGATGACTCAACGTACAAGAGATTTTGGCTTAATCAAGGCAGCTGGCTGCCCAAACAGTCTTGTTGCAGGATACTTTATGACTGAACTCTTAACTTTGAGTTTTATCGGATGCAGTTTAGGACTATTTTTTGGTTTTATCTTTGATTATGCTACGTCTATCTTCATTTTTTCTGAGTATCAACTGGTAAATTGGTGGTTAGCACCAGTAATTTTTATTGTTTTTTTAGTTTTAGCCATCTTTTTTGGGTTACAGCCTATCTTTAAAGTATCTAAAATGTCTGCTGCCGCTGCACTTTCTCAAGCGAAATATTTCGGTTTATCAGACGAGTTTAGTTTTAAGTCTTCAAGGATTAAATTAGGTTGGCGGATTGCAGTTAGAAGCCTTTTTCGCAGAAAAACTGCAACAATCCGAATCATACTTTTTCTTTCTGTAGTGTTTGCTTTATTGACTGTCTCTGTTACAGGCGGTATAGTAGCTAAAGACACAACCAATGATTGGTTAGGTAATAGTGTTAGTGATGGAATCGTTGCTGTTGCAGATAGTAACTTTGGTAGACAGTATGAATTGTTGCTGTCTAAGTTTAATAGCGGCAAAGAGGTAGAGGATTTTAATTATACTGACCCAGAATTGGGCGTTAAAAGTGATGTCATTGATGCAATATGTTTAATGACTTTTGTAGAATCTGTTGATCCACGATTAATAGTTTATGGACATGTTAAGGAAATTGCAAATTTTACTGTTGCAGAGGATTCTATGCAGATTTTGCCTGTTGGAGACCATCGTGAAGGTGATTGTTTAGTTATTGGAGTGGATCCACAGAATATAGATAATGTAGGGGCTATGAAGGGACGATTTTTAAGTTCAAATGATAGTTTAACTGCTGTTATCGGTGATTCTGTATCCCAATCTATGTATTCTCCTTCACCTAGTAGGTATGTGGTTTTATCTGATCCATTAGTTCAAAGTATTCAGTTCAATAATACTAATTTTCAAATTGTAGGGCTTTGTGTTGATCCTTTAAACAATGGCTTCGTAACATATGTGCCTCTTGAAAAGATGATGGCTACTACAGGGTTGGATAGGCCAAATATTGTTTTTATAAAAATTGCTGACTCATATCCTGTTGATAGAGCTGTTGAAGAATTAAAAAACATAGTTCAAAATGTTGACTCAAGTTTAGATGTTTTTGATTTTAGGGAAATAGTTAAACAAAACTCTGATTTTCTGTCTTCAATTTGGAGTATAATCCTGTTTTTACCGGTTTTTTCTCTTATTTCCGCCTCTTTATGTTTAGTGGGCTATCTAATGTTGTCTATTGAGGAGCAACGTCACGAATTTGGGGCATTACGTGCTATAGGCGCTAAACCACGGGTAATCTTTAGTATTTCTGTGATTCAATCTGCATCAGTTATTTTTTCAGGTTTTGCTGTTGGAACATCTTTAGGTGTTATCATAGCGCTGATGATTTTGATTGCTGATCCAGTTGTCACCAGCAGTTCAATTGCCATAATTATCTGCTGGATTCTTTCAGGTTTAATTGGCATATTTTTGTTAAGTCTGTATCCTTCGTTTAAACTTGCAAAAACTTCCATCTTGAAACTTTTAAGTTAATGTTTGAAATGTTTGCGAAAAAACTTTTACTGAATCCATGTTTAGCGGTAGTTGACTGATAAAGTCTTGTATCTGCAGTACTGGCACTATAGGTACTTCATAGTAGAATTTGAATGCATTTGGTATAAGTGATAAGATTGCAGGAATAAACATTGCTTTTTCCCATTGTGTACAGGGTAGAGCTAGTTTTTTGTTGGGTAAAGAATCCGCTAATGCTTTGGTTCGTAGTGTTTGTTCTTCAACTATTCTTTTTAGTGTTGAAGGCGTAATTGCACGTTTCCAATGTTTGCAGTCAACACATAGAACTATGGGTTTTTTTGTTGCTACCACATCTATTTCAAATCTATGATCAATTTTTTTGAAACGTAGGTTGTTATGTACTGAGTAACCGTTGTTTTTTAGTGCTATAGCTGTTATTTCTTCGAATTCGTGCCAATCTAACTGATTGCTTATGTCTTGGATGTCTGCGCCTAAAGAGATTGCTTTAACTGCGATTTTAAGTCTGTTTGTGGTGTCTACTTCGATTTGGTTGTCTATGATATTAATGATGTCTTCTTGTTGCAGCTTTTTTAGTAAACTTGAACAATATTCAAGAGGTAATCTGGAGTCGATTTTAACATCTTCAATTAAAACAGAGTTAGCTTTAGTCATTTTTAGTAGAGAAGTTAACAGTTTAGCTTCAAGACTCACATTATTCAGCTCATTAATTTACATTAAAAACTAAAAAATGAGTCTTTAGTGCTTGTGATTCTTCTGCTTTTTTTATTTCGGTATACAAAAGCATCTCCGAAACACAGTTTTTATGCATGTTCCCAAACCAACCCTTAGCTTTTATTGTCAATTTTTTAGCTAAATATACGTGTCTATCCGCAATAATATTTTTTCATTGTTTTACAGCTCATGTTTTTTTAATTATGGTTTTTTCGGTTTTTCGATGAACAAAATCAAGAAAAAAACGTTTTTAACATAAAAATTGCTTCCTTTTATTCTTTTTTTCATTACTGACCGCCAGGTTTTTAACTGTTTAATTTAAAAATTTACATTTCGAAATTTTTTCGATAATGAAACATTTAAAAAGAGTGGTTTTTAGTGAACACTAAGGAGTTGTCGACCACCAATTTTAATTGAATTAAATCCCTTTCACCACTAATTTTGTAAAAATGGTTTAGAGAAAAAATTTTTGATAAAACAAAAAATCGTTGTTATAATAAAAGCTTATCAATCTTAAAATTAGGGAGTAAAAAGGGGAGTTTTCTTGTTTGAATGTGCTTTGTGCCGCTTCCTAGTTCGTGAGTTATGCAGTATAATGGAATTTTCATTAATTTTTTGGTGTAAAGTACACTTCGTTTTTAAAAGATGCACCCTGGCGTGTACGTCGATCTGATGAATATATAAGGTTCGTTAGACTTCGAAGAAACGAAAAAAAATAATGCATAAAACCTAAAAAGAAAAAGTGTGTTTTGTTGATGCTTCTGTATACAGCCCTATTTAAGCGCTGTTAAAGAATTAACGGCTAAAATAAAGTGAAAAAGAGTTTACACTACATTTAAAAAAGAAAATTTGCAAAAAAGAGTTTTGTATAAAAAAATTATTTTTCTATTTCTTTGATTTCACATTGAAGTTTCTTTATAATCTCGTCAGCTCTTAATGGTTCAATCTTGAGCGTGTAGAGCTGGCTTGAAGTGCGAAGCTTCAGTTTCACAGCGTCCTTGAGTCTGATTACTTGACATTGTTTAGCTTTAGAGCTCAGGGAAACAAATTTTTCTATATCAGTAATTTCTGATGGCATCTTCTTTGTCCTCTATTTAATTCGTTGTGATGGATAGCGAAGCGAGTTTTTATCTGTTTTGGTTTGACTATAGAAAATTATGGCATATATGAAGGCGGTTAAGTGTTGAGGGGTAGAGTTGCGAAAAATCAATAAGCAACTAGTGCAGATATGTTTTTGTCTACAGGTGAAGCTACAAGATGTTATTAGCTTCAAGAGAAAAAGAATTTATCTGTAGAAAATGTGGATATGTAATTTCAATTAGACATAAAGCAGGATTGTTTTGCCCAAAATGCGGCACAATTCTAAGGGAAAAACCAAAAGAAAAGTATTGGCTTTTTCAGTTCAACCCGAAAATTTATCGATGGCACGAACGTATTAAAGAAACACATTCGCCTGAACGCTGGCTGGTAAGTAGGTACTGGAAAAAAATTTCTAAAGGCGATGCTGTAATTTTATGGTCTTCAGGTTTAGAAGCAGGTGTCTGCGCGTTTGGAAAAGTTATTACCGACCCTGAAATAGTTGAACTTTCAGTTGATGAGATCAAGTTTTGGATTGATAAATCGATTATAGATAAGTTTAAACAGAAAAAAAGTGTTTTGGTCGAGTACTTAAAGGTTTTAGATAAGCCATTATCTGAGGAACAATGTCACAGTGACCCCGAGTTGTGCGGTCTTGGGGTTTTTCTTAATCCACAAGGTACAAATTTCAGGCTTAAACCTGTGGAGTGGGACAGAATTGTTGATTTAACATGTAATTTGTAAAGTTTTGTTGGTGGGCCGTACCGGATTTGAACCGGTGATCTTCGCCGCGTGAGGGCGACGTCCTAGCCAGCTAGACTAACGGCCCGCAATTAGATTCAAAATAAAATGTATTGCTTTATAAAATCTCTTTCCATATATAGACTATTAAAAGCTCAAGTAATATTTTGATAATAAAGTCACGAGTAATAGACTTGAGACGTTAGCTACATAAAAAAATAATTACTATGAATAGCGTGATTTTTTTTATTTATTTAGTTTTTAGTTAGACGCTTCAGAAAGCTTTAAAACACTAAGCATCATTTTTGATGTGGTATCCCAGGATACGTGCCGAGGTAGCTCA
>JAAZBP010000136.1 GCA_012513715.1 Thermoproteota archaeon
GAACCCATATAGAGCAGCTCTGCAGGCTACCGCCTGAACCATTCGGCCACCCCAGCATCTCCCTTAAAGGCTTAGTCTGACATAAAAATATTGTTGGCGAAATTTTACAGCTTGCCGTCAAATTTTTAGTGTTGACCATCTCCCCAAGGTCATTCCATAACAAATATGTTAAATTAAATATTGATTTTATTTTATTTCTTGAAAGCTAATCCAGAGAAAACAGCGATAGTTTTATCTTCTTTGTAAACTAGCACTTGGTATAATCCAGTTGTTTTACCATCTGAAATCCGGTTTGCTTCAGCAGTTAACACGTCGCCTATGCTAGAGGGTTTAAGGTAGTTTATGCTAACTTGAAGTGCGACTGCAACATTGTCACCGTAGTTGCATGCCTGCGCAAAAGCGTAGTCGGCGAGTGTAAATATCGCTCCTCCATGTGTGAAGCCTAAAGCGTTAGTGTGTATTTTTTCTATTTTCATCGTTACTTTACAATAACCATCTTTGACTTCAAGAACTTTAATGCCTAATGCTTCTGCGAGCCAGTCTGTTCCTTTCACTTAGGTTTGATCTCCGCTTTGCTTTTAGTTTTAAGCATTATGTAGTTGTATACTTTTTGTAGTAACGCAACTAATCCTTTCGGCTCAAAAATAACTATTACAACGATTATTATTCCTATGGCTATTAGGCTTATTGGTGGTCCTACATTGCTTAGACCTGGGAAGAACCCTCCTAAGGATGAATGAAGGTAGTCTGCTACGCTGGGTAATGCAAGGATTTGCTGTATCGAAACCCAAAATACTGAACCAATTATCGGTCCGATTACTGTTCCTAATCCTCCTATCACACTCATAATAAGTGGCAAAAATGAGTTTGCAGGTGCAAAAATTGAGTTATCTACAAACCTCAGAAAATACACGTTTAACCCGCCAGCGATACCAGCAAAAAAAGTGCTAATCACAAACGCTATAAGCTTGTATTTTGCAGTGTTAATTCCAATCATTTTCGCTTCCTCCTCGTTTCCATGTATAGCTCTGAAAGCTAAACCAGTGCGGGACTTCATTATCAAATACATCACTGCAATTGATGTTACTGTAAAACTTAGCACTAAAATGTAGAAGGGGAATCCTCTAGGTACAAGAGTTGTGGGTGCAAATCCGTTTATTCCATTTGTTATCGCGTCAAATTGGCTTGACAGTGTACTTGCTATTACTGAAAATCCGAATGTAACCATCGCCAAATACCATGCCTTTAATCTTACGCATGCTAATCCAATTAGAAAACCGATTCCTGCAGAAATTAATCCACCCACAATTAGAACTAGAATCTGGATAGTAACTGATAATGCGCCTATAGGCATAATCACTGTGCCTAATAATCCGTTAATACCGTTTGATATTGAGGTTCCAATTAAAGCTGAAGAAAACCCTCCAAGCCCCAAAAAGGCTGCATGACCAAGTGAACCTTGTCCTGAATTTGCTAGAAAATTCCAGCTTGCTGCATAAATTGAGAATATACAGATTAAAGTAAGTACATAGAGAAAGAAATTATCAGTTATTATTACTGGTAGAATAACCAATATGGCTAAACCAAAAATTATGATTTGGAAGATTCTTGAATGCAGGAGTGATGTGAGTTTCTGTTTTATCTCCATGTCATTCACCTTTCTCTCCAAATATTCCATGAGGTCTAATTATAAGCACTACTATTAACAGCGCAAAAGCTACAGCACTGCCCCAGGTTCCATTAATGAATAACGTAGCTAACTGTTCAGTTATTCCATACAGTAAGCCACCTACAATTGCTCCTTTTATGCTCCCTAAGCCTCCGAGTATTATTATTGCAAAGGCTATAATCGTGGGCATGGCGCCAACTTGGTAGTTGAAAGAAAATATTATACCATAAAGTCCTCCGGCAACTGCAGCTAATGCGGCACCCAGCGCGAAGGTTATCATATAGATTTTTTCAACATTTATACCCATAAGCATAGCTGTATTTTTTATTTGGCTTGTGGCTCTCATAGCAAGTCCAATTTTTGTCTTTTTTATAAGCAACCCAAAAGCAATTAATGCAGCTATAACAACAAACACAGCTACTACCCGGTCATATGTTATTGAAACGCCTGAAAAATACAGGTTTAAACCGCTAAGAGGACTGGGGATTTGCAGTGAATTAGTTCCCCAGATCAACATTGCAATGTTTTCAAAGATATATATTAATCCTAAACTTACAAAAATCTCGTTTAATTTATCTGTTCCTAAAACTCTTCTAAACGTAAGTCTTTCCACAAGTATTCCAATAAAAGCAACGATAACCATCGAAACCAGAATAGCTGCATAAGCGTTTAACCCCGCAGAAACTGAAATTGTCCAGCTTAAATAGGCACTTATCATCAAAAGTTGTCCATGAGCAAAGTTTACAAGTTTCATAACCCCAAAAATTATGTTGAGACCGGTCGCGAGAAGAATGTAGATACAGCCAATCGCGAGACCCCAAATCAAAGTTAACATGATTGTCGGTGCTGTTATATCCATCTGTAAACCTGCCCTTCTTTTAGTGACGCGGTTGACATACTTTCTCGTGCTAACTATTTAAAATATGCTGGAAATAAAAATAAAAGATGGATTTTGAAGCAGGGTTTTATGGTTGCCCCGCTTGGTATCCAGGTGGCAAAGTGAAGTCTGCTTGTTTTAGGTTGCCTACTCCGGGTGCAGATTCTGGCCAAACAATTCTGGATTTCAATCGATTATCTGCTTCGTCCCAGTATAGTTGTTCTATGAATGTTACAGGGTCGATTTCGTGGTAATCAATGCCTGTGCTGAATTGTATTTTGCCTGTTCTTGTCATTATTAGCATTTGATCCATGTTTGTGTCTTCTAATGCTTCTTTAACCGCGCTTTTCTCAATTGTTCCGGCTCTTTCAATTGCGTCTTTAGCTATGTAGAATGCGTCGTATGTGTCAGCTCCCATCATTCCCGGCATTACACCATATGTTGTGTAAAATTTCTGGGAATATTCACCTACTGCTGGTAAATATGATGGATTCATGAATGGGTCAAGTTTAGACTCCAAAAGATGACCTGTACCTGTTTCTCCTAAGAGAGTATAGAACACTGGGTCCTGATTGTTTTCAACTGCAATGTAAACTGACTTTAAGCCAACATCGTTCCATCCTTGACTTATCACAAGTGGGGTTTTATCTGGGTTGTCAACAACAAATACTGCGTCTGGATTTGAAGCTTTGACTGCTGTAAGGTCTGTTTGATAGTTGGTAGTTGCTGGGTCATATGCTCTGTCAGCGACTAAATCTATTGGTAAACTCTGATTTTGTATCCAATATTTAGTTGCTTCTTCAACACCTGTTCCGAATGCGTCGTTTCGATATATTATTGCGAGTCTAAAGTTCCGCTCAGCAGCAACTAATGGTTTCATTTCTTCTGCAAAGAAGTCAACTACAGTCTTGCTATAATGGTAAGTTGTGGTACAGTAATGGAACATATAACTCATTCCTTCGGCATCACTGATACTGTTAGGTCCATTTGGACCAAATCCACCGTAATTGCCTTGTGGTCCTCTGCGGGTTACTAACTGGTTTGATGCTCCAGTGATTATGTATGGTACTTTGTTGTCGATTGCTACCTGCTGGTTAGCTAATGTACCTGCGCTTCCATATCCGCCAATTAACATGTCAACATTATCAGTTTCAACTGCACGAATAACCGGTGGTTTAGCGTTCGCCGGTGAATCGTCTATCGTATCAGCATTAACAATCTCGATTTTAGCGTAAGTATTCCATTCCGCTACCCAAATTCCGCCTGCGTCATTAATTTCTTGTGCTGCCATCTGCGCTGCTTTTGACATGTCTTGCCCAATTGATGTGCTTAGTGGTGCAACTAATCCTATCTTTATATTTCGCGCTTCTGCTGAAGGTGCTTTAGGGGTCAATTGATATACTGCGACAGCTGCAATGACTATAATTACAACTGCTATTATGGCTAATATTTTCTTCTGCAAATTCACAATCCTCTTTGTTTATTCTTTGCTATATCACGAGAATTTCTTAATAAAATTAACTATTGAGGACGCTTTCTCTACCTAATTGGAAGGCTTTGAGGTTTAAATTAATGTATTTTTCTTTTAATTTTTCAGTTATTGCCCTTTGAAATGATTCTGCTTTAACTGGTAATTCTGGTAGTGCAGAGAGGGCTCCAAGTAGAATAGTGTTAACTACTAGGGGGGTCCCCACTTTTTTAGCTATACCTATGCCATCCACTTCGTAAACTAAAGCCTTCGATTTGAGAAGAGCCATTAATTCTTCAGCAGTTTTTGGTTTAACTTTAGGAGGCATACAACTAGGTTGAATCAGTTTTGTATTGACAATAACTGTACCTCTATTTTTGAGCATAGGTAAAATTCTTGCAGTTTCTAGCATTTCAAAACCAACAATAGCATCTGCAGTTCCAGTTTCAATTAGAGGGGATTCAACTTTTGTACCTATACGTGCATACGCGACTATTGAACCTCCACGCTGAGCCATTCCATGAATCTCCGCTTTTGTTACATCAAACCCTTCGATTATGGCGGCTTCACAGAAAACATCGCTCAATACTACTACTCCTTGTCCTCCAACGCCGCAGAAGACTACATCCAACTTCATTTTTCAATTCTCCTTATTGCATTAAAAGGACAAACAGCCTCGCATACACCGCAGCCAACACACAAAGTAGGATCTATTTCGGTTTTGTCGCCAATTTTCGAAATGGCTGGGCAACCAAAATACGTAGTACAGACTCCGCATCCAGTACATTTTTCTGTTATTTCACGTGGATTATCTCTTGCAACCAGCATTGGGCATGTTCTTTTAGAAATAAGAACAGATGGACCATTAAACTCCAAGATTTCTCTCAAAGCAGCTTTTGTAGCTTTGAGGTCATATGGGTCAACTGTTAACACTTTTTCAATTCCAAGCGCCTTGGCAATCTCTGGGATTTTGATGACTTTGGCATCTGTTCCCATTGCAGTTTTCCCTGAACCCGGTGTAGGTTGATGTCCAGTCATCGCTATTATACTGTTATCCATTATCACAACGCAGACATTTGCTTTGTTGTATGCAATATTTATTAAGCCAGTCATTCCAGCATGGAAAAATGTTGAGTCACCAATTACTGAAAACACTTTATCTTTAACTCCAGCATGAACCATCCCTGCCGCTTGGGAAATTCCAGCTCCCATACAAAGACACGACTGAACAGTTTTAACTGGAGGTAAAACACCTAAAGTGTAGCAGCCGATGTCACCGGTCACTATTTTATCATCTGATCTGCCAGTTAGACTCAATGCGCTTTCAGGACAAGTCGGAATACATTTGGGGTCGCCACCGCATTTGTCACATATCAAAGGTTTATGTGTTGATGGATCTACCGATATTGCTCCGAATCTACATGCTTCAACACACCAACAGCAGCCTTTACATTTTGTTTCATCAACTGTTATGGTTCCTGTTTTTTTTGACTGCGTTAATGCTTCCTCTGGGCAGGCAGCTACACAGGGAGCATTTATACAAGCTTTACATGTTACTGCAAAATTAAAAATCTGATCTATTCTCATTACGCGAATTCTAGATTTTAATGGATTGAATGTTTTTTCTTTTTCAACAGAACACGCATATTCACAGATACCGCAGCCAACACATTTTGTGCTATTACAGTTTACTGATTGATTAACCATGTTTAGTGCATAATAGAATGCTCTGTGTGTGCATCCAGGACAAAGAGCTGGGGGTCTAGGTGGCAAATCTATAGGTTGAGATTTTTCTTGTTTTGTGGTTAAATTAGTTTTTGAAAGCCCTTCTCTAACTTTGTCTGGTGTTAATTCACCTATTTCTTCGAGTCCTAACTCAGATTTGCCGATTATGTCAAGTTTTAATCGTTGAATATGCTCTTCTATGTATGGTCTTAATTCTTCAATAACAATTAATTTCTTAACTTTAGACGCGAAAGTTTTTACCAAGTCTGATGGAAATGGGTAAACAAAACCCAGTTTAAGCCACGAAAATTTTTTTGTATCCAGAACAGAACGGGCATAATAGAAGCCTACTCCGCTACCAACAATGCCTATATCGCTTCCATTGTCCTCTGCAAAGTTGAAACAAGAGTTTTCAGCTAGTTGTTTGGCTTCAACTAATTTTTTCTCTAAAACCCTATGTTGCCGTATAGCATTTGAAGGTATCATAACCCATTTGGAGCCATCTTTATCAAACTCAGCTTTACGCTCAATTTTTTGCATATTTCCTAATTTGACTTTTGCTTTGCCATGTGCAACTCGTGTAGTTAAACGTAAAATTATTGGTAAACGTAGTTTCTCACTTATCTCGTAGGCTTCCCTTGCCATATCTAATGCTTCTTGTGGATTTCCAGCGTCTAGCAAAGGAATTTTTGAGTGAACCGCGAAATAACGCGTATCCTGTTCGTTTTGGCTACTATGCAATGCAGGGTCATCGCAGACAACTATAATCATTCCGCCTTCAACACCTGTATACGCCAAAGTCATTACAGCATCAGAAGCAACATTTAATCCGACATGTTTCATAGAAACAATTGATCGTACACCTGTCATAGCTGCGCCTACAGCTACTTCGGTTGCGACCGCCTCGTTTATGCTCCACTCAGAGTAAATTCCAAGTTCCTTAGAAACTTTGGCTAAGGTCTCCAAAATTTCTGTTGATGGGGTTCCAGGGTATGCTGCTGCAACTTTAACTGAGGCTTCTATTGCTCCACGTGCGACTGCCTCGTCGCCGTTAAGCAAGGCAAAACTACCTGGTTTATCTATCGAAATTTTGGAGGCCACTTTTTACCCCTCTACATTTTGTCTTTTCGTAAATCAAGTACTCTTTTCGCTTTTCCTTCTGTTCTTGGCAGTTCACCTGGCTTAACTATTTCTAAATCTGCTGTTAATCCAGTTACAATATGAATTCTCTGCTGGATGTTTCTTTTGAGTACACCAAGATTTAAATTAGGGTTATTTGCTGCTTGATCACACAATTCAACTTTCACTAAGAATGTGTCTAATGCTGCAGGCCGGTCAAGAATTATTAAATATTGACTAGCTAACTCGGGGAAACACATAACTGCGTATTCTATTTGAGAAGGAAAAACGTTGACGCCTCTTACTATGAGCATGTCGTCAGATCTGCCGTGTACTCGTAGCATTCGGGCGTGAGTACGTCCACACTTACATTTTTCTGTAGCTATTTTTGAAATATCTCTGGTTCTATATCGTAACATAGGCATTCCAATCTTAGTAAGTGTAGTGAAGACTAGTTCTCCTTCTTCTCCTGGACTTAAAACTTCGCCGGTGTCAGGGTTAATTGTTTCTACAATAAAGTGGTCTTCCCAAATGTGTAGTCCTTCATGTTGTTCACATTCTATTGAGACCCCTGGACCACATAATTCAGTTAAACCGTAAATATCAAATGCTTCTATACACATCTGTTCTTCTATTCTTTCTCTTATCTTATCTGACCATGGCTCTGCCCCGAACAATCCTCTTTTTAGTTTAAGATCTCTTTTCGGGTTAACTCCTTCCTGAGCCATGGTTTCTGCAAGGTAAACTGCGAAACTGGGTGTACACGCTAAAATTGTGGCTTCTAAATCCTTCATTAATTTTATTTGTCTCTGGGTCATGCCGCCGCTTGCTGGAACTATTTTTGCCCCCAGTTTTTGTGCCCCATAATGGAGTCCCATTCCTCCGGTGAATAAACCGTATCCATAGGCGATGTGTATAGTGTCTTGGGGTCTACCGCCCACTGTATGGATTGATCTGGCCATTAACTCTTGCCAGATGTTAATGTCTTCTTTAGTATAACATCCGATGATTGGGTTGCCTGTTGTTCCACTTGAAGCGTGGATTTCAACAATTTCGTCGGGATGAACCGTTACCATACCGAACGGATAATTATCTCTCAAATCATTTTTTACAGTAAAAGGAATTTTTTGTAAATCATCAAGACTTTTTATGTCTTGAGGCTTTAAACCTACACTGTCAAATTTCCTTCTATAGTGGCTGCTTTTTTCGTAACAGCGAGTTACTTGTTCTATAAGTTTTTTCAACTGATGTTCTTCTATATCCTGTCTGGTCATAGTTTCGATTTTTTCGTTCCAGTACCTGCATTCCACCAAAGCTATTGCTCCTCTCTGTTTTAAAGGCCTAAGTACACTTCTTTTATGTGTCTATTAGATAAAAGTTCCCTGCTGTTTCCTTCCAACACAATCTTGCCCTGTTCAATAACATAGCCTCTGTTTGCAACGTTTAGGCTGTCGTGAATGTTTTGTTCAACTAACAAAACAGTTACGCCTTCCTCGTTAATCACTCGTACAGTATCAAGGACTTTCTCAACTATGATAGGTGCTAAACCCAGTGATGGTTCATCGAGAATAAGTAACTCTGGATTAGACATCAAACTTCGGCATATCACAAGCATTTGTTGCTCGCCGCCGCTTAATGTTTGAGCTAAAGCTTTTTCTTTTTTCTTTATAACTGGAAAAATCTTGTATACTTTTTCTTTAGTTTCCTTGATTTTAACTTTGTCTTTTACTGTGTAGGCGCCCAGCAGCAAGTTCTCTTCTACTGTCATACGTGGAAATATTTCTCTGCCTTCAGGAATCATTGTAAGTCCTTTTTTGACTATGTCATAGGTCTCTATTTTCTCAATGTTTTCTCCTTTGAACTTTATTGACCCTGCACTGGGTTTAATTAAACCCATTATAGTCCGTACAAGTGTTGTTTTACCTGCTCCGTTAGGCCCAATTATACTCACAATCTCTTTCTCGTTGACTTTGAAATTTATGTCGCGAAGAATCTGAACCATACCGTAGCCTGCAGAGACATTCTCGAGCTCCAGTATCATTAAATATTTTCCTCTCCGAAAGTGAATCGCTTTCCTAAATAAACTTGAACCACGTTATTATCTAGACATACTTCTTTGGGGCTACCTTCACAGATTTTTTCTCCGTGATGTAACACTATAACACGATTACATAATCCCATTATCACCCGCATTACATGTTCAACTATAAGGACAGTAACCCCTTGACGATTAATTTCTTTGATTATTTCTACTGCATGGTCAGTCTCTTTGGGAGTTAACCCTGTAAGCAATTCATCAAGTAAGAGTAGCTTTGGGTTAGTTGCAAGTGCTTTGGCTAATTGGATGCGTCGTAACTCAATCACGTTTAATTTCTTAGCTTTTAACTCAATTTTCTCTTTACTTAATCCAACAAACTCTAAAAGTTCCTTAGCTTTTTCTTTTGGATCTGTTTTTTCTGCTTTTTTTTGGTTAAAAAGAACACTTGTCAACACGTTATCTATTGCAGTCATTTCAGGGAAAGATTGAACGGTCTGTGCAGTTTTAGTAATTCCATTTGTGCACACTTCGTAAGGGGGCATCTTTGAAATATCTCGATCTGCAAAAAGGATTTTTCCTGAATCCGGCTTATAGACGCCACTGATTATGTTCAGCAACGTAGACTTTCCTGAGCCATTGGGGCCTACAAGTCCCGCTATTTCACCAGCATCTATTGTACAGTTAACGTTTTTTAAAGCTTGAAGTCCCCCAAAACGCTTGCTTACTTCTAGGCACTTTAGCAAACCAGTGAATCTCCAATTAGCATGAAATTGCATAAATCGAAATATAAAGGTTGGTAAAGAAAGCAAACATGGCCTATAAAATATCAATATATTCTTATTCGAAAGCGTGGTCAAAAAGATGATTAAAAAGTTAAATAGTTACTGAATCAATAGGTCTTATCGGTGGTCTGCTTGCCTATAAAACAAGTGAGTGTATTCCTTGATAATCGTCCAGGTTCCCTTTTTGAATCAATGTCACAGTTGGATAATAGTCAGCTTAAAATTTTTGCGTTGTCAATTGCTGATGCTGGTGAATTTGGTTTAGTCAGATTGATTACAGAAGAACCTGAAAAGGCTTGTATGCTGCTGGAAGAAGCAGGATTTAACCTTGCTAAATCAAAGAAAAACACTGAAGTTACAGCAATCTTCAGTTCAGAGCAGAATCATCTATCAAAAATAACTAAACTTTTAGGTGATAGCGGTATAAACATTGAATATGCCTACTCTTCAGCGGTGCATGTTGATGGTCGTGTGGCGTTAATAATGCGTCCCAGTAATGTAGAGAAAGCAGAACAGCTGCTTCAAGCTAACGGTGTCACTGTTCTCTCCTTGTCTGATATTAAAAAACACTTCAAATAACTCTAGCTTTCTTTACCGCCGCGTAATTTGTTTTATGTAAAGAATTATCGATGCTTTTGTCTTATAGATTTATGGTTGTAGTCGAAAAAAATTAATTCTGGAACAATAACCTTTAATTTGTGGGTTTATACGACCTAAAGCAGAAGGTTATGGAATGGTAACTACAAATCTTGATAAGATCTTCAATCCTAAAACTGTAGCTATCATTGGCGCCAGTGATGTTGAAGGTTCAGTTGGTTATGCCATAGTAAAAAACTTCACTCAGTCGGGTTACACTGGCAAAGTTTACTTTGTCAATATTCGTAAGCCTGAAATATTGGGCGTTAAAACTTATCCGTCGGTTGATCAAATCCCGGATACTATTGATTTAGCAATGATTGCTACACCAGCCAAAATAGTCCCCAGTGTCATGGAAGAATGTGGAAAAGCACAGGTAAAAGGTGTGATAATAGTTTCCGCAGGATTCAAAGAAATTGGGCCTGAGGGTAGAGCTTTAGAACTTAAATTATTGGAAGTAGCCAAGAAATATGGTGTTCGTGTTATTGGGCCAAACTGCATTGGAGTTCTCCGCCCAAGAATCAATCTTAACGCTACATTTCTCGATAAAATGCCTAAACCTGGTAACGTTGCTTTTCTATCCCAAAGTGGCGCTTTAGGATCAGCAATTTTGGATTGGGCAATTCATGAAAACATAGGTTTTAGCAACTTCGTTTCTGTGGGTTCAATGCTAGATGTTGACTTTGGAGATTTAATTGATTATTTCGGGTCAGACCCAAAAACTAAGAGTATACTCATGTATGTTGAGGGTATTACTGAAGCAAGAAAATTCATGAGCGCTGCAAGACACTTCGCAAGGACTAAGCCAATAATAGTTGTTAAATCAGGTAAATTTTCTGAAAGTGCACAAGCTGCTGCCTCTCACACCGGTTCACTGTCAGGTGAAGATGGCATCTACGATGCGGCCTTTAAACGTGCAGGTGTAGTTAGAGTTAACGAAATCGCCGATTTATTCAATGCCGCTGAAGTTTTAGGAACTCAACCTTTACCTCAGGGCCCTCGTCTAGCTATCATTACTAACGCTGGCGGTCCAGGTGTAATGGCTACTGACTCTCTCATTGCTCAAGGCGGCAAACTAGCTAAACTCGACAAAAAATCTATCGATTCGCTAAACGCTGTCTTGCCTCCTTTCTGGAGCCATGGTAACCCAATCGACGTTTTAGGTGATGCAAAAGCAGACCGTTATAAGGCTGCGTTAGAAGCTGCCCTAAACGATGCTAACGTCGACGGTATTCTTATTATATTTACTCAGCAAGCTGTTTCTGAATCAGTTGAAATTGCCAAGAACATTGTTGAACTCGTAAGAAATCAACCTTACCAAAATAAGACAATTTTAACTTCTTTTATGGGTTTTGGAGCAGTGCAAGAAGCAAACAGTATCCTCAACGCCAACAACATTCCAACTTACTCTACACCTGAACAAGCCATTAAAACATACATGTATATGCACAATTACAAGAAAAACATAGACCTATTATACGAAACTCCTGAAGAATTACCTGTTGACGCTTCTCCACCTAAACGGCCAATAATGGCTATACTTAGAAATGCTGTTTTGGAAGACAGAGAAATCCTCACTGAGGATGAAGCCAAAAAAATCCTCAAATACTATAACTTCCCAGTTGTGAGAACAGCAGTTGCTAACACAGTTGATGAAGCTGTTGCATTTGCCACAGAAATGGGCTTCCCAGTTGTACTAAAGATTCTTTCACCTCAAATTGTCCATAAGAGCGACGCTGGGGGAGTAATTCTAAACGTTAATTCTCCAAGAGAAGTTCGAGATGCTTTTGAACTTTTGATTCAGCGAGCTACCGCATATAATCCTAACGCACAAATAATCGGTGTAACTGTCCAACCTATGGTTGAAAAGAAAGGTCATGAAGTTATTATAGGTGGAAAAACCGATCCGGTATTCGGTCCAGTTATACTGTTTGGTATGGGCGGCGTTGGAGTTGAACTCTTCAAAGACTGCTCAATTGGGCTTCCGCCATTAAATACAACTCTTATTAGACGTATGATGGAAGAAACAAAAGTCTACCGTTTACTCAAAGGCTACCGTGGTTCAACACCAGTAGATCTCAAGAAACTCGATGAAACAATACTTATGTTCTCACAATTACTAGTTGATTTTCCTCAGATAAAAGAAATAGACATTAACCCACTTTTAATTAGCGAGAAAGAAGCCAGTATATTGGATGCTCGCATAGTAATAGACATAGACAAGGTCTGCAAAAAATTTGAACCTCACGAACACATGGTTATAAGTCCATATCCTAAAAAATATGAGATACTCTGGTTACTTAAAAACGGTCAAGAAGTGCTTCTTAGACCAATAAAACCGGAAGATGAACCA
>JAAZBP010000137.1 GCA_012513715.1 Thermoproteota archaeon
AACTAGAAGAGGCAGCAGACGATTTAGGTTTACCTCATTCTTTGATTATTGATAGAGGGTTAACTCAGATTCCAGAGGGCACAGTCACATGTCTAGGGATTGGCCCTGCACCGGCGGAAAAAATAGATCGTTTAACTGGAAAACTCAAGTTGTTGTAGGCGATTTGTCTGTATATCCCAGATATCGACAAGTTACTTGGAATGGACACTTACGTAACTAAAACCAAAGGTGTAGAGGGAAAAATAAAGGCTACACCAGAAGATTTTATTGTTGAAGAAGTCTTAGTCGACAACTCAGTAGCTAACGTAAACGCGGTTTTACCGAATCGAGTTTTGGGGTCAACCTCAAAAAAGCAGAGATACCTATTATGTGTATTAATCAAGAAACACTGGGACACGTTAATAGCAATCAGGAACATCGCTAAAACTCTATGTATTGAATCTGGTCGAGTTCAGTTTGCAGGAATAAAAGACGCTAAAGCTGTAACAGGCCAATACATAACATTAGAAAACATATCTATTGAAGAAGCAGAAAAAATCGCTATTTCAAACGTCAAAATCGTTCCAGTAGGCTACGTGCGAGAAGTTTTATCGATATTTTATCTATTAGGCAACAACTTTACTATAACATTAAAAGATTTGTCTATTGATGAAGAGACAGTTAAAGGAACAGTAGAAGAGACTGTAAGAGAACTTGAATCTCTTGGGGGTATGCCTAACTTTTTTGGTCACCAACGCTTTGGTACTACCCGCCCAATCACACATCTAGTTGGAAAATCACTTCTTCAGGGCAAATTTGAAGAGGCAGCGATGCTTTTCTTGGCTAACCCCAGCGATTTTGAACATCCAACTTCAAGACAGGCACGACAAGAACTGCAGTCAACTAAAAATTTTAATCAAGCCCTAAACAATTTTCCAAGGCAACTACGATTTGAAAGAATGATGCTTAATCGTTTGGCTGAGGAACCAACAGATTTTATAGGAGCATTCAAGCAACTGCCACTTAAACTACAGGCACTGTTTGTTCAAGCTTATCAGTCATACCTATTCAACCGTTTTCTTAGTGAACGACTAAAACAAGGGTTACCCCTAAATGAAGGGGGTGAAGGTGATTATGTAATTGGAGTAGAACGGACAGGATTACCTATCCCTACTGTCTCAAAAATAGTGACGAAAGAAAATTTAGATGAAGTTAATGCCCAAATTAAAGCTGGTCGACTACGACTTGCGCTTCCAATTTTTAGTGTAAGACAGGCTGTTTCTCAGGGAATTATGGGTCAGATTGAACGTGAAATTCTTGAACAGGAAGGAATAGAAACTGAAAAAACAAGTTTTAATGTGTTATCACGTGTTGGAGGTAAAGGAAGCCTTCGACCTGTGTTGGCACCAGTGAAAAATTTTAGCCTGCAAAGTTTTTCAGAAGACGAAAATGGAAGTATTCAGACTAAAGTTAATTTCATGCTACTCAGAGGCTGTTATGCTACGGTACTTCTAAGGGAAATTATGAAACCTAAAGACCTTGTGAGGGCAGGCTTCTAAATTGAAAAATAATCACGCTCTTTTTTTGAATGCAACATTTAAACTATCAAGTTTCATTGTCTTTTAGAGATAACTCTTTGAGTCTATCGATTCCTTTGATTTCTTTTATGAATTCAGCTACGCTTTTTGGTACAAGAGTTTCCCATGTTTCGCCTTTATTCATTTTTTCCCGAATCAAAGTTGAAGAATATATCTTCCTCTCAAAGAAAGGAACATTTTTAACTGGATAACCTGCCTCTACGAATAATCTACGAGTTAACGGTTCATTAGAATATACTACCTCAAACTTAGGCACATAACCCTCTACAGCAGAAACCCACAGCATATGCAGGTGAATATCTGGAACAGGAACAATCCATACCTTAGACTCGTCTATTTCACATTCCATAAGTGCCCGACGAATCATAACCAGCCGTTCACCAGCAGTAAAAGGGTTATAACTAGTGTGACTGTATTGCGCGCTACCGATTACGAGAACTAAATCATCAGCGTGCTTTAACACATGTTTAACGACTTCCAAATGCCCTTTATGGAAAGGTTGGAATCTGCCAACATAGAGCGCTCTAGTAGTCAATTTCTTATCCTCACTTTGAGGTTGGACTAGCCTGCTTTTATGATTTGCGTAAAATCTGGTTACTTATATTTTCTAAGTACCTGTTCCACTGAAAAAACTTCTAACGATGCACCGCTTGCGTTGACCATTATAGGTTTAAGGTAGCCCTGTTTTTCTCTGGATAAGAATTCAAATTTTATTTTAGAACCACCTAAACCATAATCACCTAACGAAAAATCAGATTTTACAACTCTATGACAGGGCACAAACGGTGGAAAAGGATTTTTTGCCATTACGTTTCCTACAGCTCTTGGACCACCTCCAACAGCTTTTGCGATTGCACAATAAGATGTTACGTACCCAACAGGGATTGAAATGGTTGTTTTAAGTACCTTAATAGAATAGAGGGAAAAATTATTATATGCTAAAGGAATTTCTGCGTCTTTTTTCTTTCCTTCATAAATTTCTTTTAGAATAGAAAGGATAGTTCTTGCCTGATTTGAGGGGTTAGCGAAAACTTGGAAGGGAACATCAAATGGTAGGTTACCGAGAATTTTATTTAACGCGGTTTCTAATTTTTTATCAAATGATGACGCGACAACTTCCTGTTGGTCTATTGCAACTACAAAATTTATTCCGTTAAACGCGCTAGTGTAAATTTCAATCAGATAAAGCACCACTACATTTGTTGATTGAGAGTTTGTTAAAAGTTACGGGAGTTACTCCTTAATCCATTTGCAAAGTAAGTAAAACCGATTTCTGGATAGTCAATAATCTTTAGTTGTGTATAACGGTTATAAGTAAGCTTATAGACTTGTTTGCTGTATATCAAAACCGAAAAAGGCGAAAAATTATGGACGGATATGGACCACAACTTCCCCAGTCACCATCAATTCCACAAATTCCACTTATGCCGCAGATACAAGACCAGTCACAGCGGCAAGAACAGGGTCAACAAGCCCCAGGCGGTTACCCATGGATTCCAGGAGCCACAACAGTAGGCGTAGTCTTTGAAGGAGGAGTCCTCTTAGCTGCAGAAAAGAGAATAACATACGGCTATTTGATAATGAGTAAAGGAGGCAAAAAAGTCTTCAAAGTCACTAATCAAATAGGTGTAGCTTGCGCAGGTTTAGCGGGTGACATGCAAATCCTCGCCCGAGAAATGGAGGCACAAACAAACCTCTACAGCATGGAGGTTGGAAGACCAATCAGTGTACGTTCAGCTTCAAAACTTTTAGCTAACGTGCTTTTTAATCGTAGATATGCACCACTTATAACCCAAACAATAGTCGGCGGCTTAGATGAAGAAGGCCCTTCACTGTATGTTCTTGACGTTTTAGGTTCACTTATACCAGACAAATACGCTGCAGTCGGATCAGGAACTGAAATCGCGATGGGAGTAATAGAGGATGGATACAAAGAAAACATCTCGCTTCAAGAAGCTAAAGATTTAGTTACACGAGCAATTAAAGCAGCAATTGCACGAGATGCAACAAGCGGTGACGGAGCAGACTTTTTAATCATCACCAAAGACGGCATAACTGAAGAAACATTAAAACTCTAAAGCCAACCTTTACTTTTTATATTCTTAATCAACTAATAGAATCCTTTAGGTTACTCACCAAAAGGACTGAGAGAAAATGTTCTTTGAATTAACACAAAAGGAAGGCGAATTCTTAGTCGCACTTGCCAGAAACACAGTAACACAATATTTGCTTAATGGGAAACAAATGAAAACTCCTAAAGAAACACCGCCTAAGCTTCTAGAAAAATGCGGAGTATTTGTTACTATAAACACCTTCAAGAACGGTGAAAAGAGCCTACGCGGCTGCATTGGATATCCATATCCCATAAGTCCACTCGTAGAGGCAGTAATTGACTCAGCAATCAATGCAGCAACACAGGATCCACGTTTTGAACCAATGACAAAAGACGAACTGGA
>JAAZBP010000001.1 GCA_012513715.1 Thermoproteota archaeon
GGCTCTTCTTAACCGGAAGCAATCAACTTTTTTTTCAAAAAAACTTACAGTTGAACAAGTTTATGCTAGTCTGGAGAAAATGGCTAAAATCTCTGGGTCAGGTGCAGTGGATACAAAGCTTGCTTTGCTTAGTGGATTATTAACTGATGCGTCTCCGCAGGAAGCTAAATGGTTGATTCGTACAGTTACAGGTAATTTACGTTTAGGTTTAGCAGATATGACTGTTCTTGATGCGTTAGCGATTGCGTATGGTGGTGGAAAAGAAACGCGTGGATTAATTGAACGTGCCTACAATATCTCTTCAGATCTTGGCAGAGTAGCCAGTGTAGTGGCTGAGTCAGGCATAGAAGG
Source organism: Thermoproteota archaeon (assembly GCA_012513715.1). Classification (GTDB taxonomy): domain Archaea; phylum Thermoproteota; class Bathyarchaeia; order Bathyarchaeales; family Bathycorpusculaceae; genus Bathycorpusculum. The sequence continues at coordinate 352 of JAAZBP010000001.1, forward strand.
TATTAAGAAGTTTCAAGTTATGGTTTTTGAGCCGATTCGTCCGATGTTGGCTGAAAGACTTGGTGTACCTGAAGAAATCTTGGAAAAGTTTGGCGGTAAATTTGTTGCCGAATACAAATATGACGGTGAACGTGTACAAGCCCATAAGAGCGGAGATAAAGTTGAGTTGTATTCTCGTCGTCTTGAAAACATTTCGTCTCAGTATCCAGATGTGGTTGATTTGATTCGTGGGCAAGTGGCTGCAAAAGAAGCTATACTCGAAGCTGAATGTGTAGCTATAGATTTAGAGACAGGGGATTTGCGGCCTTTTCAGGAACTTATGCATCGGAGAAGAAAATACGGCGTTAAAACTGCAGTGGAACAGTATCCTATTTCTCTTTTTGTTTTTGATTTACTCTACGTTGACGGATTAGATTTGACGCAGGATGCTTTTTCGAAGCGAAGGGTTAACTTGGAAAAAATCATTAAAGAAAGTGACCGCATAAAACCAGCTTGCCAGAAACTAGTTAAAGACACCAGAGAGCTGGAAGAATTTTTTGAGGAAGCAATTGAAGAGGGCTGTGAAGGTTTAATGTGTAAGTCTATAAGCAAAGATTCAGTGTATCAGGCAGGTAGTCGTGGTTGGTTATGGATAAAGTATAAGCGTGATTACCGAAGCGAAATGACTGATACAGTAGACTTGGTTGTTGTTGGTGCTTTTCATGGTAGAGGAAAACGTGCTGGAGCTTATGGTACACTGTTGCTTGCAACTTACAATCCAGAGGATGACACTTTTGAGACTGTAACTAAATGTGGAACCGGTTTCACTGACAAAGACCTCTCAGAGCTTTATGAGAAACTTCAAAAGCATTTGGTTCCTAAGAAGAATTCGCGTGTAAAATCAACTTTGGAGGCTGATGTCTGGTTTGAGCCTTTTTTGGTTTTGGAGATTTTAGGTTCAGAAGTAACATTAAGCCCAATACATTTGGCTGCGTTAGATTCTATCCGAAAGGGTAGTGGCTTAGCGATACGTTTTCCACGGTTCACAGGTAAATACCGCACAGACAAGAACCCTGAGGATGCTACTACCTCAAAAGAAATAGTTGAAATGTACAATTTGCAGCTTAAAAAAATCGGTGCCGCATAAGTTTGCGGAAAAGCTAAAACTATTAAGCTGTAATATTGTATTTTGTTTGTGAGTGCTGATTAGTTTGGCTCAAGATCAAGAAAAAATGAAGTCAATGATAGCCTTCAAGAAGAGACTAGAAGACCAGCTTGAGAAGCTTAATGTTGAAGTAAAAGAAGTTCAGGATACTTTAGATACTGTAAATTTGATTTTGCTGGAGAAGGGCTTTAAACGTGGAGATATAAAAACGGTTACTGTAGTTGCTGAGTCTGCGCCATTGCCTAAAGAAGTGGTTTTGCCAACGCCTGCGGTTGAGCCGTCTAAGCCTACAGTTGTTGTTGAGTCTGAAACTGTTATACCTTTAAAGACTATGGCTGAGGAGCCTTTGGCTTTGATGTATTTTGAAAAGCAGACTATTCATGTTATGCCTGATGAAACTAAAAAATTCAAAATTACTATACCGCCTTTCAGTACCTTTTTAGTTGAAAAGGTTTTTGCGAAGATGCAGGAAAAAGATAAAGAACTGGTCCGTTTAGGTCAGTTGGCGCCTGATAAACTGTTTAACTATAATATAGTTAAAGAAGGCGATTTAATAAGGGAAATAATAATCAAAAATGTTGATGATGAA
>JAAZBP010000138.1 GCA_012513715.1 Thermoproteota archaeon
TCGCTAGAAGCTCAGCTTAATCAGTGCCAAAGTAAATTGGAGCAAGCAGGTCTACCACCAAATCAGTCTGTTGAAGAATTGAAATCAAGTTTAGCTGGTTTTGACGATAAAATAAGTTCCTTAAAAGCTGAACAGGAAGCTACTTTTAGAAGTATGCAGCAAGACCAGAAACGTGCTGCTTCACTTGCTGAAGAAAACAAATGTCCACTATGCATTCAACCCTTAACTGGAGACTACAAAACCGATTTGCTGAAGCGGATTACACAGGAAAATATAGAACGCGAAAAAGCAATAACCAACCTTAAACTTGAAATCGCTACCCTACAGAAATCTAAGCGGCTCGCTTCAGAAGCATATTCAGACCTTCAAACTTGCGTAACACGAAGTAACGACTTAAAAGCTAGAATATCTGAGGAAGAAAATAACTTCAACAACCTTCAAGCTGAATTGTCAGCTCAGAAAAGCCTTGAAGCTGAACAGCGTTCAGAACTTGAATTGTTACAGTTCGAAATCAGCAGATTTGACCTGTCTGAACTTCAAGCTGCAAAAGAAAAAAAAGATCAATCCTTAAAACAGTACTATGAATTAGAATCGGATTTACGCACTAAAGAAATCCGGAAAAAAGATTTATCTCGCCAATTAGACGACATAAAAAACCGTATTAACCTTGCCCAAGAAAAACTTGAACGAGTAGAAAAAATCCGTAAAACAATAGATGTTCTATCTGCTATTCGGGATGCATATCGAAGTATCCAACCTAAATTGCGTAGTGAATTTGTGAAGGTTCTGCGTAACTTTGTGCAGCAGGTACTAGACAGTTTAGTTGCTGGTGAAACTCCAATGTTAAATGTGGTTATAGACGAAACCTATACGCCATACGTGAAAAGCGAAGCAGGTGTAGACCGTGAAGTCACGAATCTTTCAGGTGGTGAACGTACCCTGTTAGCGTTTGCTTACCGTTTAGGGCTTGGTCAGTTGATTATGCAGTCTCGGACTGGACATGGCTTAAGCATTTTGATGCTTGATGAGCCTACAGAAAACTTGGGTAGCGAAGACGGCAGCATAGAGCGCCTCGCTGAAGCCATAAGCAGATTTAAAGCTATAGAGCAAATCATTGCAGTTACGCATAGTGAAGCTTTTGCAGCTAAAGGTGACCACGTAATTATCTTAGAAAAAGAAGCTGGAGTCAGCAAAATCTCAATTGAAAGATAAAAAAATGTATTTGTTAAGGTGGTATAACGCCCATTCTTGAGCATTCCTCTTTTAAGCTGTCACTGATATTTTTGAGTGTTAGGCGTTTCTGAACGTATTCGTCACCGTTTATTTTTTCTTCTCTGAATTCTCTGTCCAAGTTATCCATCTGTACGTTAATTTCGATTATTCTTTCTTTAATTTGATCCACGTAGGAATGCGCTTTCTCCTGGACAATAACTTCTGAGGGTGCCAAAGCGGTTTTGATTACTCCGTCTTCGATGCGTAGGATTCTGTTTGATACACGCGCTACGTTGGGGTCATGAGTAACCATAACTATTGTTTTACCTAATTCTTTGTTGATTTTAACTAAATATTCAGCGATTAATCTTGCATTTGCAGTGTCCAATTCGCCTGTAGGTTCATCAGCAAGCAATATTGGAGCATCATTAGCTAATGCTGACGCTATAGCAATTCTCTGTTGTTCACCGCCGCTGAGTTCTTCAGGTTTATGATGTGCCCGATCCTGAAGCCCAACTACTTCAAGCAAATCTTTTACGCGTTGTTTACGTTTTCCACGTTTAACACCTGAAGCCACCATAGAGAATTCAATGTTTTCTTGCGCAGTTAAAGTGGGAATTAAATTGAGATTCTGGAAGATGTGTCCCACCATTCTCCGTCTGTAATCAACTAGTTGACGCACAGAAAGAGCAGTAACAATTTTGTCGCCTACTTGAACTGTGCCTGCTGTAGCTTTGTCTAAGCCTCCAATTATGTTTAGTAGTGTGGATTTGCCGCTTCCACTGGGACCGATGATTGCGACAAGTTCTCCTGAATCTATATCCAAGTTTAAGCCTCTGAGGGCTTGTACTTCAATTTTGCCTGTATGGTGAATTTTCACTAGGTTTCTAATTTTTATGCTATTTGTGGTCATCTTGCTCTAACCATCTTTTCAAGTTTTGTTACATATTGACTAGACATCACTATTACTGCCCCAATTGTGGAGGCATAAATCAAAGCGATATAGGTGCCTACAGTTGCTACTACGTTAGCAGGGAAAACTAGACGTTGGGTTATCAATGGTTGATAATTGTAGGCGCTAGATGCTGTCACATTTCCATAAACAATTATTATTCCAACTATTACGCCTAAAATAACTGCGAAAGTGATGATTGCCATGCTTTCGACAAGAAACATCCAGACTAGCTGTCGATATGATAAGCCTCGTACACTCATTAAGGTGGCTTCGCGGCTTCTTTCTTTTAAGCTGACAATCGCTATTAATGCTGTTCCAACTGAAGCAGATATAACTACAAACAGAAGTCCTAAACCTAAAGCATCCATAATTTGTAAGTTGGCAAAGGTTGAGGGGTCGTTGCTTTCTTGTGTGCGCCGCCATAGTTGGTCAAATGAAGATACGCTGTGTACTTCGTTTTCTTCTATGGTCTGAATCTGTCTGGCTACTTCTGTTCCATTAGCATTCGAATCCAACCCAATTAACATGGTTGTGCTGAAACTTTCAAGTTGATAGACATCACTAAAGGGGCTACTGACGTTGAAAAGGTTCTCGGGTATATAAGACCAGTACTGAGAAGAAACATATATAGTCTCAGGGTAGACGCCTTGAGGTCCTGTTGGCCTAACAGGAATTGGTCCTATGCCTCCTGTATTTTGAGAGGGTTCAGGACCAAAGAAACCTATAATTCGGAGTTTACGTGGACATGATCTAAACTCTATAGTTACTTCGTCATACAATTTCTTATCCAATTGAACTGCCACAGCCCGATCCAAAATGATTGTGTTATTATTAGCTTTCATTTCCTTTAGCATCCGTTCAACATTGTCTCCGGTGAACCATTCATCCTCGTAATAAGCACATTTACCCCAAGTATCCGGGTCAACAAGCTTTACATTGACGTATCCTGAACCAGAAACATCAGTGATGGGAGCTGAAACCACTCGCTCCAAACTTGCATTTCTAATCCCTGAAACATTAGCAACCACATCTTCAAGAATAAGTTGCCCTTTTGTCGAGTTTACTATACCCACTTTTATGTCTGCGCCAGCTTGATATTTGACTTGTCTGTATGTGTAGTCTTCTTGACTTGCTATTTGTCCAGTTACTTGTACACTATAACCTATGATTAAGGCAATTATGAAGGCTATCGCAGCCAGTCGAGCAGGGTTTCTTCTAACGTTCTTAGCTGCTAATGCTCCCAAATCACCCATTAAAGAAGAAATTTTTGTGGCTAACCCCTGAAATTTGGTTGAGTCTCGAATTATAAGTTTTGTAAATCCCCAGAAGAACAAGAAAGGTCCTACATAGGTTAAGAATGTGTCAAATAGTACAAGTGGAACATAAATTACATTTAGGAACATGTTTCCCCCTGTAGACATTAATTGATTAAATAAAACAGAGATATTTAGTCCAAATGCGAAAACAATTATTTTATAGGTGCCTAAGATGAGTGCAATGATTGCAATTATTTTCCAGAGTGTTGATGTGGATTCACTAGATGAGTAATCCCTAAGTGCTTCCACCGCTGGTATCTTTGATGCTCTCCGAGCTGAGAAAAACACTGAGATAAACGCCAAAATAACCCCAAAAATAACTGTGACTAATGCAATAGTGGGATTGAAAATCCTTGATGTGAAGAGGGTGTCTAGATTTATTGCACCCGAATAATATTGGTTTAATATTAAGCCGCCGACTACACCCAGCAATCCACCGATTAAACCTATCATTAAAGCTTCAGTCAAAAACATTCTCTGTATTTGACCGCTAGATAGCCCTTTTGTAGATAAAAGACCAATTTCTCTTCTTCTAATATTAAAGGAAACATCTGAAACTGTTGAACCAAGATACCATGCTACAAAAAATATGGGTAACGACATTAAAGCAAAATTCATAATGGTGCTAAAGAATACACCTTGATAACCTGAAAGCGTATAGTAAATGTTGTTATTGACATATCCCCATGTTATATAGTTGCCTAAAATCTCGTTTTGCATTTTGTTACCAATTTTTCTTAGGTCCTCAGTTGATGCTTCAATATTCCATGGATTAATTATCTCTTCACGGTCAACATAAACTGAGAACATAATTTGAGCGGTACTAGAATCAAGAGCTGAAGTCCAGAGTTTTTCAAGTGTATTTTCCCAACTTATAAGCATTATATCCATTCGATATTTTGTGCTATCATAAAATTCAGATGTTGGGTCATAGTGACTGTTTCCTGTTACAAGATTGTATCCTTTATCAGTGAATTCAGCGAATCCAGCTACTGTAAGGTTAACGTATATGGTTGTGGTATTGTAGTATTTGGGTGTATCAAAAACAATTGAAGTTGTAATATTATCTCCAACAGCTACTTTTTTTGCAAGATTACTACCTGCAATAATGTATGTATAGTTCTCTGGTATACCCTCTACGGGATTATTTTCCCATTCATCGTAGATTTTTGAAGTATTAGGAAAAGAAAACATCTGAGGGTAATAAACCGCTGTAAAATTGTCGTTTGATACTCTGATAGGAGAATAGAAACTGGATCTTATGTCAACCTGTTTAACTCCTTTGATGTCGGTTATGTTCTTATGAGCTAATTCCAGATTTGAATAATTCAGAGGAACATCAAAATTCATGTCAATAAGTAAACTACTCAGCTGTTTTTCAACTGATTCTTCAGCAGCCAAGTTAACCTTCATGCATATGGCGGCGAAAAACGTTGCTGCAAGAACGATGCCAATTAGGAGGGCTGTGAATATTTTCCAGTTTCGAAAGACATGTTTAACAGGGTACATCAGCGGCATATGATATCGACGTTCCCTTTTAGCTCTTTTAGTTTATAAGCCTACGCATTAGAACACCTAAAATAAGTGTGCCAATTAGTCTGGTTGTCGTATATTTCTATTTGAGGTTTAACAATTTTTACCTTTTATAAAATAACAGAAGTACTTTGGAAAAATTAGTAAATGTTATTAGTAAATATATAATTAAGTGGATGTGGAGAATAATGTCTAAAAGAGTTTTGGCTTTGTTTTTTGTTCTTCTTATTTTGGCTGCAGCCTGCATTAATGTTTTCCCTACTTATGCTGCTTCAAGGACCCTTGTGGTTCCGGATGATTATTTGACGCTTACTGATGCTGTTGGTAACGCTACCGCAGGCGACACTGTTCTTGTTAGAGCTGGAGTCTACGAGGAACAGTCATTAAAAATAGATAAAGCACTCACTATAATAGGTCAAGACCAAAATGGTACAATAATAAATTTTTATCCAGCATTACTAGGTAGAACTGAACTTTTTGCTTCCGGTTGGGCTTCATTTGAGAACGCTGTTGTTATAAACGTTGATGGTGTAGTTTTTTCTAACTTTACTATTAACTCAAATGGCGGGACCATTGCTGTGTTTGCTAATAGAACAGTGATTGCAGACAACAAAATAAACAGGTCAATGGATTGTACGTCTATAGCAGTTAATGGTCACTACAATAATATTACCGGAAACCACATCGGTAATTATCATGGTTTAACTGTGGCAGGCACCTTTAATGTTATTGCTGGAAATTATGCTAAATCTGTTTCTGTGCAGTATAATTCTAATGTGATTTACAATAATACTTTAGGTACTCTTATTTTGGGTTCGTCTAACTTTAGTTGTGTCTCAAAAAA
>JAAZBP010000139.1 GCA_012513715.1 Thermoproteota archaeon
CTTGCGATAGCTACACTGCTTATTCTCAGAAAACGCCAATAAAACCTAAAAACAACATTTCCCTATTTTTTTAATATCAATTTTCAACCTTAACAATAAAGCTATATTCATAGTAAATCTAGCCTTTACGAAAGTATACCATTTATTAATAAAACACTATTTTACACCAAAAATTCTATTTAGAAGCTAATAATGCGTCTTAAAGCTAAATTTTTTATTATTGTTTATTAGACCTTAGGCGTTATTATATGAACGTAAAATTATTACGTATTTCGCACCTAGAAATGGATACTAAATAGTGAAAACCGTGCAGATTTGTATCGGTTAGAGCAGAAAAAGTAATTTTTTCGCGCTGCGCATAATTGCGCCTAAGGTCTATTTTCTTTTTTATTCTGATTTGTAAGGTTTTCAACTGGATAATCCTCAGAGTACCCTTTGGTTTCCCACATTTTTTGTTTATACTTTTGTTCTGCCAGCTTCGCTTTGCCCTCTTTACTGCTTAATTCTACACTATTTTCCAGTTTTCTGATTTTCTTACCCAGTCTTCTTTGCCCTATCGTAACCATATTTTTATCCCTTATACCCATTAATAGGCATAAGATAAAAACTTGCTTTTTATCGTATTATTCAATTTTAGCCATTGCGTATTGTCTTTTTCTGATGTACTTTTTGCAACAAGCTTAAATGTTCTATAGCATCTAAGAGAATGTTGAGGTTGGAGGTTTTATGTTGAATCTACTATATCAAGGAAAAACAAAAGATGTTTATGCAAGACCAGATGGAAATTATGAATTTCACTTTAAAGATGATGCCACAGGTTACGAGGTAGACGGAAAGCCAGTTTTCAATTCTGGTTACGATAAAGTTGTTGGACAAATCCCTGGTAAGGGCATAATTTCGTGCAAATTTACAGAGTATTTCTACCGATTATTTGAACAGAAAGGTATACCTACAGATTTTATTAGCATAGGCTCTAAGCCAAACGTAATGATTGTTAAGCCAGCAAAGTTGTTAGGCGCAAAAAATCAAGCAGTTAACTTAAAAGGCTCTGATGAAATTTATGGTTTAGAGACAGTTTTTAGAAATGAAGTTATGGGTAGCTGGTGGCGTCGATATCCCTCTCAAATTCCGGGAAGCAAATTGGATTTAGTGGAATTCTATGCTAAAGGCAAGGCAGGAGAACCCGATATTTTGATGGTTGATGAAGCATTGGTTCAGCTCGACCTTATGTCTCAACAGGAAATGGAAACCACAAAGAGTAGAACCAAACAAATCGCCAAGATAATGTATGATGAATTTCTGGAACGCGGCTTCCATTTGGTCGATGGAAAAATGGAGTGGGGCAGAGACTTGAAAACTGGCGAAATAATTTTGATTGACGACTTATCACCTGATACTTTCCGTGTTTGTGAAGGTTATGACCTTGATTCTGATGGACATTGTAAGGTTTCTTCTCAATGTATAGTGACTGATTATAAACAAACCTCGAATTTTGTTAAATGCTCAAACTGTCTCGAATTTGTTGAGGTAAAAGGCGACTTTAAGAGATTCATAGAAGCAAAAAACATTCTCAGCGCTGACCCAATTGGCTTAAAGAAACTTGCAGAGGCTTTCAATCTGTTGGTTTAACGAAAAAATGTTTTTTATTAAATACACTTTCACTTTTTTATAACACGTTATTTTCCTTATAATTTTTTATTGTTGCTCAGGGAATAGTCATCTTAGTTTTAAACCAAGATTTGTTGATTTTAAAATGGTGCCAACTGTATTCTAAGACGATTCTATGTTTTTTACAGGACTGATTGGAACTTAATCCCGAATAAATTAAATACTTAAAAGCTTTCCAGATTTAGATTGTGAACCCTTTGAAGAGGAAACTCACCGTTAGGTTACTGTTTGCGGTAACTCAAAGTATGCTGGCTTTGTCTGCTTTGGTGTTAGCGGTGCTTTTAAAATTTAATCTTTTTAGTGCTCAATTGTTTTTTGGTATATCTAGCGAGATTTTGAATTTTTATGTTGTACTTCTTATCGTTTTTGGAGTTATTTTTCTGATAAGCAGCTTACTTCTGATTTATGACTGGTTGGAGCTGCGATGATGCAAAGTCAAAGTCAACAAAATAAAAATCGCACACTCCGTTTAATAGACCTTATACTAATCGGGTTTAGTGGGGCAATTGGTTTTGAAATCTTTGTGCTTCTTGATTATGCTTATTTCAACTTAGCGGGACCTGATGTTCTAATTGCACTTGCTTTAGCAGGAGCTCTTAATCTATTAATTATGCTCACCTATAGCGAATTATCAGCGTCAATGCCAAAAGTTGGTGGAGAATATACCTATATTAAAACTGCCTACGGCGGTTATCTAAGTTTCATATTTGGTTGCTTTCGTTGGCTCTCAAGTATCTTCGCGGCGTCTTTGGCAGCGGTGACCTTTGTACTTCAATTATCTTTCTTTTTTTCTGTTTTCTACCCCCAATTGCAAGTGGCAGTATTAGATCATGCCTGGTTAATTTCAATTCTAATTGTATTAATTATGGGTTTATTCGAAGTTAGAGGTAGCAAAAAACTAGGGAGTATAATCGTTATAGCTTTTCTGATTCTATTTGCAGTTTTTATAATCGGCGGATTTGTAGGAGGATCAGGTTCTACTGACCTTTCAGCCGTAGAGTTGCCTAGTGGTATTTCAGGGATCTTTGCTGCAACCGTTTATGTCTTGCCAATGTTCATCGGGACCAGAGCAATTATTGCTAGTGCTTCATCTGCAAAGAGACCTGACAAAGATGTCCCTCGAGGAATTCTTCTATCGGGTCTTCTAATTATTCCAATATACATTCTATTTGCTTTTGTAGCAATTGAAAGCTTTACTCCTGAAGCTGCAGAACAACAAATAAATTTAATCACCTTTGCATCTGAAAGAGTATTTGGCGAATATGGAAGCATTATCTTTTCGGTAGCTGGAATGGTTGCTTGTCTATCTGCTCTTGGTACTTGTTTATCAACGCAGTCAAGCATATCACGTGGTATGAGCCGAGATGGTTATTTACCTAAAATTTTGCAGTCTGTTCACTCTCGCTATGGTACCCATCATTTTGCTGCTATAGTGGGGACAGTTTTCATCATGATTATCAGTACTTTGGGGCAAGTGCCTTTCTTAAGTTATGCGGCTAGTTTCGGAGCTCTGGTGGTGTTTGCAGTTGTTAACGTAGCCCTCATAAAACTTAGAAAAACTAAACCCTACATGGATAGGCCATTCAAGACACCATTTTATCCCTTAACACCCATATTAGGCGTAATCTTTCCTTTGGTACTAATTATTGTTCCCTTAATTATTGGCGATGGAAATGCAATTGAAGCCTTAACTTCTATTTCAGGGCTAATCGGTATTGTTCTCGCTAGTTACTTCCTCCGAATGAGTGGCCGTCATAGGATTCAGATTGCTTTGGGCGGAATTGGTATAGGTGCTGGAATATTGATTTCGTTATTTTCTATTCTTAATATCGCTGGTTTAATTCCCAATATTTTGGCGTTTGTACCAGTTTACATACAACTGATTACAAGTTTTGTGCTTATTGTAACTGGCTGTTTCAATTTTACGTCAGGTATGAAAAAACAAATAAATCCGAAAAGTGAACATAAAGAAAAATCAGCTGTACTGCGAAAGCGCTTGGCTAAACGTTTCAAACTCGCTACTTGATAACCACTGCTGCTCTTTTAACCTATTTAGTCCATTTACTATCGCTTCTTGATCTTTTTTGTTATGCAAGAGATTTGCTTTTAAACATGCTTCTGAAATTTCATGGTTGAATACTATGTTTTCATCTAGTAGACTCATTAAACTGTTAAGTAAAATACTGATTTTTCTGTTTCTAGGTTGACATAATTGTGTAATCTTTGTTTTTCCCAACGATTTTAGCCGTACACCTAAACCGCCATAGCTAACAATTGAAGGTGAAACGTAACTGTACCTTTTTTTTGATTTAGACTGATAACACGACAAGTAAAACGGCATAAAAACTAGTGCTACTGTCTCTTTTATCTGTTTTAGGCCTAACTCGTCAAACTCGAGCATTACGCCTTCTCTTCTTTTCTCTAATTTATCAATTTTTTCGATAATGTTTGAAGTCATCTCTTCAATTTTTGCCATCTCATTTCGGCATATTTTACTTGCTGCTTCTCGAGCAGCTTCCAGTTCAACTAAATCTTTGCTTTCTTCTTTGATTTTTGTTTCTTTATCTTGATTAAGTTTAAAAAGGATACTTTTACGGGCTTCTTCGATATTTAGAATTTCTTTTTGTAACTCTTTTATTCTTAAAGTATATTCTGGTTTATTATCTTTTAATTCGTTGCGTTTATCCTTCCATTTCTGTTCTGCAACATCGTCTTTATTGATTGCTGCAGTTCTGATTTCTGCTTCCGTTTTTTCTATTTCTGAATCTATCTGTTCAGTTGTTTTTTCACATTTAACGATTTCTTTTTCAATATCTTTAATTTGTTGCTCAAATTTCTTTGATATTTCTGTTTCTTCTTTTTCAAATGCCTTATTAATTTTTGCAATCTTTGTTTCTACTGTGGCTTTTACTTTTTCAATTTTGGTGTTGTATTCTTTTTCTATTACTTGTATTTCTTTAATTAAACTGGCTTGTGATTCTTGATTCTTCGAGTTCAATAATTTTATTATACCCATCATGTCCGATAATTCTTCTAGTAGTTCCTGTCGTTTTTTTTCTAAATTTCGTAGCATTCTTGTAATGCCGTCTTTGTCTAATGCAGGCGAAATTAGTACCGCATCGTTTATGGGTGAATTTGTTTTTATTCCTTCATTTACGTATTTCAAGAATTCTGTAGTGAATTCTTGGTCTTTGATAAGACCGTCTATTACAATTTTTTGTTCTTCATCTGATCCTTGAAAGTAGTTTTGATTGTTTGAGAGAAAATTTGCTTGTATCTGTCGTGATGATGGAAGATCTTTCAGTTTTTCTTTAAATCCTTTTAGATCAGGTAATACTCTATGAGTTATTGTATGAGATGCTATATTTAGTCCATCTAATAGAAGTGAGGCTTCGTTTAGTGAAACTAACCAAAAAGGATAGTAAACTTTTGATATGAATACTATTTTTTCAGCCTCTTGTTTTCTTAGGAAACCTCCGCCTTTAGCTCTATTTAATTCTGATATACAGAAGACTGTTGCTTTCTCAGTATTGTTGTCGAAGTCCTTAGTTTCTTGGGAAAATGCGGCAAATGGCAAAAGAATTTTTTCATTAGACTTCGACAAATCAATAACCCTCAGGAATGAACTTTTATTGAAGCAGAATCTAATTTAAGATTTACTATTAATTTCTCGAAATAAATATTTGACAAAAATTTTTAACTAAGATTAATAATACCTTACTTTGAAAACCCTGAGGAAAAAATTTCAATGCCTGTTGAGGAAGAAAAAAGGGAAATAATTGTTAAGGCACCTTCAAAAACAACAGTTAATTTTGAAGTAAAAACAGCTAAATCCCTTGAAAAAGCTTTAGAAGAAGAAAGGTTTGAAGTGCTTGAATTTCCCAAGAAAATTAGTCTTTATCTGGGTTTAACAGCAATAGCTACAGGTGTTTGGCTTGTTTTTCTTTTTGTTTACATGAGTATAACTAATCAAACAAACGGGATACTGCTGTCATCAGCCGACGATACACCCAGTTTAATAGTGTGGGGTTTTGTAGGTTTAATCAATCTGGTTATCGGTTTTCTTTTTTTGGGTCGTGAATGACCATCTAACTTTTTTCTCGCCAAGTAACAAAAGAATCCCGCAGAATACATCCAGAAAACCTAAAAAAGCAACCGCGCCAATCATTACATCACTTTGTAATACACTTTTGATTTCTGTTGATCCCGTTGCTGTTAAAATTACTATAACCATAACTATGAAACCCGTGAATGCAACGAAACCTCCTAAAGCGATTTTTAGTCTGTCGCTGATTGATAGGGTCGGCAAGATTTTAACCAGGCTTTATAGATTAGACTTCTGGTAAACATAACTCTTTTGTTGAAAAGAGGTGTCAACGCATTCTGAGGTTTAGGTTCGATTTTTAAACGCATCTGCTAATTATGTCAAATATTTCCTCATTGTAGTGAAGTATATTCTGGATATTTGGATTTTTCATTGATTTTTTAATTAGTACTCTTGTTGTGTACGTATCAAACATTTTTGTTTCAATTGATTTTTTTAACTTATGGTGCCAACTATGCTTTGCATAACATCTTTACATACTTCTGGTTTCCAAGTGCAGATGCCCTCAATTATTTCATCAAGGTAATGTGCTAACTCTTCAGCTTTAACTTCTTTGGCACAGTCAACCTTATACTTGATTATTTCACCTTTTCTGCTCACAACTATAGAAACCAAAACGTCTTCTTTCAAGTTTCTAACCTCAAACGCTATTTTATTTCATTTTGAATTTAAGCTTTAAGCTTATTCTTTGTTGCTTATTAGGAAATTTATTGTGTAATTATTTTAATTATTACATTTCAATTGAGGTATATATTATATTTATAGAAAAATATTTTGCATTTTGTACTTGAGATTGCGTTAAGTGTATATCTAAGTTGTTGATTTTAAAGAATACATGGAGTCAAATAGTTCTCGTGAAAAATGTGACACCGAGTTTAGCAACTTGCGGTATCCAGTAGTAGTTACACATGCTGAAGCATCTTTAAAGAGAACACCTGATCAAGCATGGCTCTCAGTTTCTACTGAAACACGTGATGTAAAAGCTGATAATGCCCGTAGAAAAAGTGCTGAGAGTATGTCTGCGATTCAAACTACGCTAAAAGCCGTGGGCTTATCCTCTGAGGACATCAAAACAACGTCTTATGTACTTACACCAGAGTTTGAATGGAAGAATGGTCTGGGAATTATGAAAGGGTATAAAGTGCATAACCAAGTGGAGATTTGTATTAACGATTTAAGCCGCCTAAGTGATGTAGTTGACTCAGTCAATGCAACACGTGATACTTCAATAACTATTTCTGGCTTACGTTTTTCCCTTAAAAATAAGCTTGAAGTTGAAACCGAAGCTCTGCAAATTGCTGTTAAAAAAGCGCTTAGTCGCGCTCAAGCAATCGCTACTGGTGCACAGACTTCATTAGGTAAAATTCTCCGCATTGAAGAGTATCCCCTCGGTGTTGCTACTCGCCATGAACCTTTTTTAATGCAGACAGCTGTAGCAAAACGAAGCATCGGTTCTGAAACTCCAATAAACATCGGGGATATCGAGGTTACGGTTAGAGTAACCCTTACAGTAGAACTGCAATAAAAAAACTTACTATAAGATTGAAGAATCCCTTTTTATTTTAACCTAGCTCAAATGTGGTTATGCCATAAATACCCTTTATCGGTAATTCAAATTGCTGATTAGTGTACATTCTAGCAGTGGCAAAAACTGTTTCCATTCCATAACTCTTTGCAAGTGCAATCCCTGTTTTATTTGGTTCAGGTACATCTAAAAATATTTCTTCGTTGGGTACACTTGAAGCGAGGCTATCCAGAATGGTTTTGGCTACATCTTGTGTTTCAGCAAAAAGCGGACCAATTTTGTGTCCATTGAAGCATTTTCGTATCAAGCCGTATCCACAAATTTTTCTAGAAGCTTTTTTTCTAATAATAAACGACTTAGCGTTTTCTTGAAACAGCCAACACTTCAGGAATTTAGGTCTTGGAGTCGAGAAGTATTTAGAGTCAAAGGTAACAACTTCTTCAAAATCTTTTCGACTAACTGGTACGCATAAACTCGATTTTTTACCTCTAATTTTACCTGTAAATCGATAATTTTTATGTGCAAATTTGAATCCGTACCTTTCGTAACTTGCCTGCATTTGTAAAACCCCATCTAAACCAGCATTCAAGTTTCTACATGATGTTTCACAGAATCTTTGCATAATTGAACCAATGCCTCTTCTACGAAACTCAGGATGTACAATAATGAATCCAACAAAAGCGTAATCACTGGAATACTTGACTATAGATATGGTGCCAACTATTCTATTTCTGATTTTTGCAGTATAGAACCCTGTTGGATCTGTATTGTAAAAACATTCTGCATCATTTACACCTGGGTTCCATCCCTCTTGACGTGCCCACTCCACCGCCAAATCCATTTCTTGTCTATTCATCTTTTCAATCTTTACTTCGCCCAAACCAACACTCTTAACATTCATAATTTGAATTAGTAAATAAACCTAATATTATTTTTTTAATTTTGTAATTATTCATTTTCTAACTTAAAAATTGGACTTACTTTTTTTAAATTAAATCTATTTTGGGCAGCTTAAAAAAATTTGTTCTGTTCTCCACACAAGTTTTTAATTAAATCTATGCTTAATATTTTTGTTACAAACTTTTTCCTTTAGAAGTCGACCTTTAAAAAAGGTCAAACGTTATTTGTTTTGTGGTTCGTCTAGACACTTTTATAGTAAACGTGGACAACAAATTTATTTTGGTTTAATCAATAAACCATTAAATTGGAGTCGTCTTCTATGGGAAACATGATATGTAAAACTGTGTATTTTGATAAAACTGGTCCTGTAAATACTCTGGAGGCTTTTAAATTAGCTAAACACCGCGCTGAAGAGCTCGGTGTCAAAAATATTGTTGTATCCTCATCAACAGGTGAAACAGGTGTTAAAGCAGTTGAATTCTTTAAAGGATACAATTTAGTAGTAGTGACTTATGTTACTGGGTTCTCAGAACCTAACATTCAAAAATTCAAACCTCAAAACCGTGTTATTATAGAAAGTAACGGCGGAAAAATTCTGACAACAACACATGCTTTTGGAACTTTGGGTAGAGCCGTCAATAACAAGTTTGGAACAATTCAAGTTGATGGAATCGTGGCGGCTGTTCTTCGCCTTTTTGGTCAAGGTACAAAAGTAGGCTGTGAGATTGTTTGTATGGCTGCTGATGCAGGTTTAATTCGAACAGACGAAGACGCTATAACTCTTGGTGGTACTGGACAAGGAGTAGACACAGCTTTAGTTTTGAGGCCAAGTAATACGCATAATTTCTTTGATTTAGCCATAAAAGAGGTAATCTGTAAACCTCATCTCTGATATTTTTCCA
>JAAZBP010000140.1 GCA_012513715.1 Thermoproteota archaeon
ATAAACAAGATTGCTGAAACAATAGGAAACCTATTTTTTTGGGTTTGCGCTATTATTGCTGTAAACTTTTTCCTATTAGCTGGAACACATAATGGATGGTTCACATTTTGGGCATCTTTATTCATTTTTGCTGGAGGCTCTTTATTAGTTCAGTTTCTTGTGCACCTCATAAAAAAGAGACATTTATGATGGAGATCAAAATTTGTTTTTAAGACGTTAGACTAGTTACTTTTAAATATTGGTGCGCTGTGTTTTAGGTGCACACTAAGGTGTAACAATGCCAAAGCAAGAAAAAGGAAGATCTCATTCAGTTCGACCGGTCAGTAGACGTCCACCAAGTTGGTGTAAGTACCAACCTGAAGAAGTTGAAGCCTTCATAATTAAACTCGCTAAAGAAGGCCACTCAATGAGTAGCATAGGCACTATTCTACGCGATCAATATGCGATTCCACTTGTAAAGCCTATAACTGGAAAAAGCATAAGTGAAACACTAAAAGCATCTAGTTTAAACCCCCCAATGCCAGAGGACCTAGCTAATCTTATGAAAAAAGCTCAGGGCTTAGCTGTCCACATGGACAAAAACAAGAAAGACCTTCACAATAAGAGGAACATGCAAATTATTGAAGCAAGAATTCATAAACTTTCACGCTACTACAAACGTAAAGGGGTTATAGCTAAGAACTTTAAGTACGTGGCCAAAATAGCCTCTGTATCCTAAACTTTCTTTTTTAAAATTTTCTTGATAACAGTTTTTAATGCACCAGATTTAAATCCGATTAGACCTTTTAGGCATGAGTGAAAAGTATGCTTCAGCAAACTGCAATAGATAAATTCTTAGTCAAATCAGAAGAAGCTGCGAAAGTCATCATAGAAACTGTTCAAAAAGACGGAAACATTAGTGTTTTCTCCCATTTAGACGCAGATGGAGTTGCTGCCGCGGGTGTAATTGGAAAAATGCTTGTTCGACTTGACGCACGATTCCGAATAAGAGTGATGCAGTGGGTTGATGACAAAATTGTTGAGGCAATAAAAGCTGATAAACCGGAACTTGTGATTATGACAGATTTCGGCAGCGGATACTTGGACTTGCTTAATGAAAAAATTCCTGATTATAATGTAGTAATTCTTGATCATCATCAAATTACAGGCACAACAAATAACCCCAGAATTGTTCAACTTAACCCTCATCTTTATGGTATAGATGGAGCAACCGAGGTTAGCGGTTCAGGAGTAGCGTATTTTGCAGCAAAAGCTGTTAACGCAGAAAATGTGGATTTAGCACCTATTGCCCTAGTTGGTGCTTTAGGTGATATGCAGGACAAATATGAGCAGCGCAGTTTTCATAGCTTAAATGAGATAATTGTTAATGATGCAGTTGCAGTTGGTTTACTTAAAGTAGAGAAAGATTTGACTTTCTTTGGACGAGAAACTAGACCCATACATAAAATGTTGGCAACTACAACTAACCCGTTTATTCCAGGTTTAAGCGGCCAAGAAACTGACGCATTGAACTTTGTAGCTAACTTGGATATTCCACTCAAAGAAGGCGATAGACTACGTGCACTCTGCGATTTAAAAGATGACGAACGCAAAAAATTATGCACTGCATTAGCTGATTATCTGCTTTCTAAGGGATTACATCTGGAAGTTGAGAACTTAATCGGCAATGTTTATGTTTTAACTAAAGAAGAACCGAACACTGCACTTCGTGATGGACGAGAATTTGCAGTATTATTGAATTCAACAGGACGAATGGATAAACCCAGCCTCGGAATAGCGATATGCATGGGAGATCGAAAGTGCGCCTTAGAAGAAGCAAATAAAATCCTTGAAGGCTACCGCAAAAACATAAACAAATATCTAGGGTGGGTTATGGAAAAACCTGAAAGGCTACGAGAGTTAAACCATATATATGTAATTTATGGTGAAAACTTCATTAACGAAAAAATAATAGGCACTGTATCATCCATACTTGTATCAGGCCTTACCAACAACGAAAAACCCCTTCTCGCATTTGCCAACATTGAACAGGAGCAAGCAGCAAAGTTTTCAGGGCGCACAACAGAAGCAGCATTACGTAAAGGTGTTAATCTTGGTGATGTCATGCGAATAGCGTCTGAAACTCATGGCGGAAAGGGCGGGGGACACAACATCGCCGCAGGCGCCCAAGTTTCTTTAGACAAAATTGAAGATTTCATAAAAACTGCTGACGAATTAGTGGGTAAACAGTTGAAAGGCGAGAAAATTGGAAACGAGAATTCAAATTGAATATTCGGATTCAAAAATTGCTGAAGCAATAGCACAGGCAGTCTCACCTGACAACTTTAAAACCCCAAAAGGATTATGTGTCCAAACTTTAAGAGAAGAAAACAGAGTGATAACAGTTATAACATGTGAAAACAAACTTGCGACTTTGATTGCAACAATTGATGATTTACTTTTCTGTATATCTACAGCAGAAAAAACTCTACAAATTGTAAAATGAACTTGAAAACACGAATTCTCCAGAGAAAAATCTGCAAACAAAAAATTATAAAACCAACCTGTCAACAATCTTTAACTTATTAACCATACAAAAACGATTTCGCTTCAGCAAAGCAAAAATGCCTCAAAATCAATTCTTAAGGGTAGTTGCGATATGAAGTTACGTAGAAAAATCTTTTCAACATCAATGTTCAAAAGAACACTAAGATCGGCCTTTGATAAACCAGTGACGGTAATGTACCCCGCCGTCAAACCCTGTTTGCCTGAGAAATATCGTGGGCGACCAGTGTTTGACTATTCATTATGCGTCGGTTGCGGATTATGCAGTAGAGATTGCCCTACCGGCGCCATTGAAATGATCAAAATTGGCACTAAAAGAAAGCCACAACTGGATTTATGCAAGTGTATATTTTGTTTTCAGTGTGCAGATTCATGCAATAAAGAAGCTATAAAAACTTCAGTTTTCTACGAGTTAGCTACAACAGACAAAACTGATTTAATAATGAAACCGCAATCATCTGTATAGTCTTAGAGTTTGACTGCCTGAATATTCTTACCAAAAGCGAAAAACAAATGCTTATAATCTAAAAAAGTCCTAGTTGAAAACAAAAAATTCATGAAAACTCTTAAATCATACAAATTCCAACACAATTGCAGGTCCTATCGATGTTATCAAACACTCAGCAGCTTGAAATTCAAGGTTATGACGAAAACGAGAAAATGTTTCTCGTAAAATCTCCTTCCGGCGAAATAGTAAAGGTTCATGATACTTTCGCAGAAATGTTTCCACTATGGGCTTCCCGTATCTTGATTACAGCTCAAAACGAGAAATGGGCTCAAATCGCTGCAGATGTTACAACTGGTTTTGCCACAAGCGTTATCATGGCACCTGCAGAAGCTGCTATTGAACGTTCAGTTCCAGCGGACCAAACACCTGACAATCGTCCAGGTATGCTTATTCAAATTTACAACAGAGATCGATTTGAATTAAAAAATCAACTTATGCAACGTATTGGCCAATGCATAATGACCTGCCCCACAACTAAAGCGTTGAACGGTTTAACTGGTAAACGTACACTAAATGTTGGAAGTAGCTTAAGATACTTCGGTGATGGCTTCCAAAAGAAAGCTTTAGTAGGAGGCAGGAAATGTTGGAAAATTCCAGTTATGGAGGGCAACTTTTTTGTCGAAGACGGGTTCGGAGCTATGGAAGCAGTTGCTGGTGGAAACTTTATGATTTTCGCTAAAACACCAGAACAATGTCTCAAAGCTGCAGAAGCAGCTGTTGAAGCGATCCGCGCCAATGCTCCTGATGTCATCATGCCTTTTCCAGGCGGAGTATGTCGCTCAGGAAGTAAAGCAGGGTCATTAAAGTATAAAATGAAGGCATCAACTAACGAGGCTTACTGTCCAACACTACGCACCATAGTACCTAATACAGTTGTGCCAGAAAATGTTGAATGTGTGTTAGAAATAGTCTTGAATGGTTTAACCTTGGACGCTGTAGAAAATGCAATGAAAGTTGGTGTGTTAGCGTCTATTGCTGTTCCTGGCGTGGTCAAGATTTCTGCAGGCAACTACGGTGGAAAACTTGGGCCGTTTAAGGCTTTTCTTAAAGATGCCATCGGCGTAGTTGAAGCAGATCCTAAAGAAAAGGTGAAAGCACCTAAAGCATAACCTTTTATGTTTTTCGTCGTAACTTTTTTTACCTTAGATAGGAATGAAATGTTACTTAATTACCAGGTTTCAGTGAAAAGATTTGAGTACAGAAAAAAGAAGCTCATTAGAACTCTTCAGGTTGAGAAAGACAATTAATGCTTTAGCTAACAAAGAAGGCAGCCATACTGAACTTATCACAATATATGTGCCTCCTGACAAACAAATCAGCGATGCATTAAACCTTCTACGCAATGAATATGGAACAGCCAGCAACATTAAATCAAATGTTACAAGAAAAAATGTTCTTGATGCTATAGTGAAAGCTCAACAAAAACTCAAACTTTTCAAAGACCCAGGGGAAAAAGGTATAGTTATTTTTACTGGTGCACTACCCCAGGAGGGTGGGGGACCGGGAACAGAACGTATGGAAAGTTACGTCATCATTCCTCCTGATCCTATTAAAATTTTCCTTTACCGATGTGATAGCCGATTTCACACAGAGCACCTGCAAGAGATGCTGCGTGAAAAAGAAACGTATGGTATTTTACTAATTGATGCTTCAAACGCTACTATAGCCACATTACAAGGTAAACGTTTACAGATTATAATGCAGATGCATTCAGGAGTTGAAGGTAAAACTCGCGCCGGCGGTCAATCGGCCAGACGTTACGAAAGACTTCGTGAGATGCACCTTAATGAATATTTTACTCGTGTTGCCAGACATGTAGACGAAGTATTATTGCCTATAGATAATCTAAAAGGAATTATTCTTGGCGGTCCAGGTCCCACTAAATACGATTTTCAGAAGGGAGAGTACATAAATTATCAACTCTCTAAAAAAATTCTCGCGGTTATTGATACTGCTTACGTTGAAGAGCAAGGCGTCAAAGAAATAGTTGAGAAAGCACCCGAGATTATGAAAAAGGTTCGTTATATTGAAGAGAAAGAAATTATGCAAAAATTCCTGTATGAAGTTGGCCATGACAGCGGATTGATAACATACGGTGAGAGTGAAGTTAGACGTCTAATCTTAGCTGGCGCTGTACGGATGGTTTTGTTGTCGGAAGAAATAGATTTGGTTCGTTTAAACATTAGTTGTAGTGCATGTGGTTACCAAGAAGAGCATACCGTGAAGGGAAAAGAAGTCGTCA
>JAAZBP010000141.1 GCA_012513715.1 Thermoproteota archaeon
CTTGGTGGGCTTCTATGAATTTTTCGCTCTGTATGAACATGCCGCCAGATCCGCAGCAGGGGTCAAAGACTCTGCCCTTGAACGGTTCAATCATGGCAACAAGTAGCCGAACTATGCTTTGGGGAGTGTAGAATTGCCCGCCCTTCTTTCCCTCAGCATCGGCAAACTGGCCCAAGAAGTATTCGTAGACTCTGCCTAAGATGTCTTTGCTTCGGCTTTCACGGTCACCTAAGCCTATGGTGCCAACCAAATCAATTAACTCACCCAATCGCTGCTTATCAAGTCCGGGGCGCCCATAATTCTTAGGCAACACACCCTTCAAAGAAGCATTGTCGCGTTCTATGGCATCCATTGCATCATCCACAAATGTACCAATAGTGGGCTGCTTAGCGTTTTTCTGCAGATAATCCCAGCGGGCTTCAGGAGCAACCCAAAAAATGTTGCGGGCTTTGTACTCGTCTATATCTTCGGGGTCAGCTAACTTTTCTGGATCATTTTTTAGTTCCCCATAAACCTCTTTGAACACATCTGAAATATACTTCAAAAAAATTAAGCCCAAGACCACATGTTTGTACTCTGCAGCATCCATGTTACTGCGAAGTTTATCGGCTGCTGCCCAGAGTTTCTGTTCAAAACCCAATTTTGCTCCATTGGCTTTTTTGACTTCTTTGCTATCCAAGCCTAATTGTTTACCCTGAGATTTTGACATAAATAGCCCCATTTTTTTAAGTGCTAGCATTATTCATAAAAGATTGCTAATAAGCCCTTGCTAATTTTGGAGTGGAGGTACCTTAGTAGAGCTACATTTTTGACTAGCAAATACTTAAAACTATCCAAATCAGATGAACGATATAGTGAGTGCCAATGTCTTCTGTTGGAATTGATTCAATAAAAGTTGAACTGGGTAATCCACCATCAATTTTTGAAGGTCTCTTAGGTATTGCAGTAACATGCAAAAATGAGGCTAAATTCGTTGCAACCTACGAGAAATGCTTGCCCAATGCTTTGTCTTCACTTGGATTAAAAACATCCAGAAAAATACTCAAAGCTTACGACATATCAAAGTTAGCGCCTCAACAAGAAGATGAAATAATACATCCTTTACTTGACTGTCTTAATCCTGAAATAGAACGCATAGACATTTACTATACTCGATATAACGCTAACAAATTACCTGAAATTACAATTTTTGGCAAAGATCAACCAACTAAAAAAAGTCCAGTTGAATTTTTAAGGTTAGTTTCAAACGCCTATCCCCATTACGTCGGCTACTATTATTTCAATGAGTACACATCTAACGGTATTTCAAAAATGTATTTGGATCATTTTGAGTCTTACTTTACTCCATGTTGGGAGACTTTATCCAAATTTGACGGCCTAAAAGTTATTTACAAAGGTGGAAACTGCAGCAGTCTGGTTTCCATAGCTGACATTCTACTTAGAGTGTCAATTATGCAACTAAAAAGACAACATGAAGATTTTAGAGCAGATGGGTTACTACGTATACATTCAAATTTTTCCTGGTCAAAAAAGGTAGTGATTCATGAACTCGGCGGTAATACAGCAATCCTAAAAACCATGACCCCACTAAACAGAAGACCAATCGATTTGACAAATTTCCTTGCTAGACCCCTTGTTTTCATCCCCGCCGAAGGTCTAGCAGGCATGGATGTAAAAGACGAAAGAGATATGTTTGAGGAACTGCCCATTTTTGATGATTTAGCTAACTTTCTATTCAAAACTAAAGGTAGTTTCAAATTCTTCAAACCAGACTCTGATGTTAGGATCATAAAAAAAGGAGATTACTTCTTGGTTATCGGACCTAATAACGAGGCATTATTTAAGTATCTAAAATCTTGTGGGGCACCGTTAACCAAAATTACCCCTGAAGAATTAAAAGAAAAAACGTAAATACCATCAATTATTACACGAAACATGCCCTTTGGTCTAAGGACATGCTCATAAAATACAACAACAGTAAGGCTTTAATATATTTTGCGTATTTCAGCGCCACATATCAAGACTCAAAGGCTCTCGATAGAATAATAAATTAATTGTCAAAAAAAGAAATTAATGAAAATAAAGAAAACCATTTGGCGAAGGCCGTTTGTGAGTTGAACCACACTGAAAAGAAGTAAACTGCAAAAGTATAGAAATCATTTTTCTTCTTTAATTGATTGTTATTATTTTTTTGTTTTTCAGGAAAATAATAACAATCAAACAAGTTTGTTCTGAAAAAAGGTAAACAACAGTTTTGCATCTTCATTTCTATTTTTTGGAGCGCCAATAGTTTTAGTCTAAATTTAGTCTAGGTGATCTGGTAGGGCCTCTTTTTGTTGGGTTGATGGATGAAGAGCAGTGATTTTTCTGCGCTCCCACTATTAGGGTAATAACTGTTAGATGGGGTAAATTTTTAAGTTGCGGGTACCTTGTATTGTCGAGGGAATGTTTGTGTCTGTTGTGGAAATTGACGAGCGGGGAAGAATGACTGTCCCAAAAAAGTTAGGGTTAAAAAAATCCAGAGCAATAATCATTCCAGCAGGCTCCTTCTTCGTTACTATACCCCTGCCGAAAGCTCCGCAAAAAGAAGCAGAAAAATGGCTTCCCTCAACCAAGGAACATAGAGAACTCAAAAATCTAGCTGAAGAATCCGCAGCAAAAGATGCAGTGAACCGGGCAGAAAGGCGACATCAATTTGATGATTGAAACCGACATGCTATACGCATATGTCAAAAAGGAAGACTGGCTAAAAGCCGCTGCAGACAATCTCTTTTCAAGAATTATTAGCGGAAACTTCGGGGTAGTCTACGCTTCAAGAGAGGCACTTCACGAAATATACTATGTTTCAAAAGCAGAAGGCATTTCCACAGATGAACTCATAGCTAGATGCGCAGCTCTTACTGCCATTGATAACTTGACTTTTCTTGATACAACCTATGAAATCGATCTGCTTGCTTTGGTGTTGATTAGGCAGTATGGGTTTGCATCAATTTTTGATGCTTACTATGCTGCGACAGCGCTTAACCAAGTTGAAGATCACATAATAATTTCAACTGACACTGTGTTTGATTGTGTTCCTGGCGTAAAAAGAGTGGATCCGCGAGAAATCTAGGTTTGAACACGTTTCTATTTGCTCCTATATAGCTGCTTGGGGGCTTTACTGTTGAGTGAAACGGACCATCGCTTGCAGATAGGTAGCCCCGTTCTATAGATGTTTAAGCGAAGTTTGAGTCAACAGCGGTAACTTTCAATCCGAGAACAATTATGCTGCCGCTAAATCAAAAAAACAACTGCCCAAAAAGCGCATGTGACTTTTTATAGACGACTCTGTAGTTATTGCTTAATCCAGATTGTGTCTGTTGGCAATTTGTCACTTGCTAAGTGATAATTTGTGCCTTGATAGTTATTGATTGGAAAAATTAAGGTTGAGTTTTGAGTGCCTATTATGACTACGTCATTTATGTTAGCTGAAATCCTAGTGGCGTCGTCAATGAGGTAGAATGAGGTGGCGTTCCATTGGAATATGTAGCTGTTGGGCTCAAGTTTAAACTGGATTACTATCATAGTTTGATTTCTTGTTTGCTCATAATATGTTATTGTTAGCTTTGAATTGGGGGTCGCTGTTGGTTCAGGTGTTGGCTTAGGGCTTAGAGTGGGAGTAGCATATGGCGTTGGGGTAGCGGCGCAGGGGCTTTTACTGCTTAAATCATTGTAGTAAATTATTGTTCCAATGGCAGTTACCAGCAGAATTACTACAACGATTGTAGCTGTTAATGGGGGATTTACTCTAACCATTGTTTTTCTCTCAGTATTGATAATTAAGGTGTGATTGACTTTTTAGTTCTATTCATGGAACAACTTGTTCCAAAACTGGAATATTGCTTTTGGACCAGAAAAAAGCCAAAAAAGAAGAGACCCGCTCAGTTTGCTCATCAAAACAGAATCTACGGATCAACAGTAGCAGAAAATATTCATGTCTTCTTTTTGTGTCTAAATAACAAAACAATCACCAACACAGTCACCACAGCGATTCCTGCTCCTACAATACTCTCTAAAACTGGGAAACCTGCACCGCCAAAATCTGTGCCGTTTCCTGAGGCAGAAACTTTTGCTATCCAAAATTTATCAGCAGCCGACGTTGAACCACTATTTTCGTTAAACCCCTCATAGAAGAAACTGGCGGTAAATACCGCGCCTTCGTCTTGTGTGGGCGCCAATTGTGATAGACCACTAAACATGTAAGTGTTGACTTCTAAGAGTTCCCTTTGCGTTTGGATTTCGCCTATAGAGTTTGTTTGCCAGAGCCAAATATGCGATTTTTGAGAGTCAGGAGGATCTGTCACGGCTCCTAATAGCAGAAAGCCGCCTTGGGTACTGTTTAACGCTGAAGATACTGTGCCGATATCTGTAAAGGTTCGATTCCAGAGCATTTTTCCCTCTAAATCAGTTCGGATAATTACGCCTCCTGACCATGAGTGTTGGGGTGCAGCTGTACCTCCGATAAGGTAGCCGTCACTTAATACAACTACGCATGCTCCGGTAGTGTGATAGTAGTTGCCCTCCCCGCCATATCTTTGCGTCCACTCTATGTTGCCGCTCGGGTCAATCTTTAGTAGCGAAGTAGATGAAGGCGAAATTGGATGGGATTGCCCTTGATTGTTAAGAAGCAGAAAGCCACCGTCGCTTGTCTGAGAAGCCCATGATACAGAGCCGGAGAGCCATGGAAAAAGGGGATGACCCTCGGGAAGGGTTTTGCTATATTCCAATTGACCGCTGGCATAAACTTTCGTTATCACTATGAATGGGATGGATGGGGTTGATTCATAGAAGGCGCCAACTAACAAGCAACCTCCGTCACTTGTTGCAGTTAAAGCACCTGCTTGGAAAAAATTTTGGGACCGCTCAAACGTGCCTAACGTCCTCCAAACCAAATCACCTGAATCATTGATTTTTATCACACAAAAATGAGCAGAGCTACCGTAATAGTCTGTATCGACGACTCCACCGATAATATATCCATCGCTCACTTCGA
Source organism: Thermoproteota archaeon (assembly GCA_012513715.1). GTDB lineage: Archaea > Thermoproteota > Bathyarchaeia > Bathyarchaeales > Bathycorpusculaceae > Bathycorpusculum. Next base: position 5,033 of record JAAZBP010000141.1, read on the forward strand.
CGACTTCTGAGAGTCGAGTTCGCGGACCGCCCTCTTCATAGACGATGGTTTTACTCCACAACAATTTGCCATCGCCGTCAGTTTTAGCTACAACGGGATGAGCGCCGTAGAATTCGCCAGTTGTAGAGTTGTATGAGGCGTCTTCGCCTAAAGCTAGGTATCCGCCCTCACTGGTTGATATTACTACAGTGCCGCTTAAACCCGGTAAAGAACGCTGCCACTCTAAACCGTAGCTATCATCCTGAGCCAAAGTGGAAGTTAATAGCAAAGCAGCTAAGACAACGATAAGGGTGCCGACTAGTCTTGTGTGCATTTATAGTCTTATTAATAAAAGACATATGTTCGCTTATAGTTTACGTAAAACCAACTGGTTAGAGCTTAATTCAGAAATAGTCAGAGTAATCAAAATAATAACTTGAGTCATGCAGAAAAAACATTTTCCTCTTTTATTGAATGTTATTATTTTTTCGATTTTCAGTAAAATAATAACAACTAATCAAACAACTCTTAGCCAAAAAGGAGTTTTAAGGGTGAGGTAAACCCTATTCTTTTTTCCTTTTGAATTTTAGTAATTATTCATTAGTAGGACTCAATAGTAATCATTGGGTGAGCACTATGGCCTCAGTTGCTGTAACAAGGCATTCACAAGTCACAATACCTAAAAAAATACGTGAAGCAGTAGGAATAGCAGAGGGTGATAATGTGAAGATGAGCGTGGCGGATGGCACCAAAATAGTAATTGAAAAAGCAAACACGGAAGCCTGGAAAGACTGCACAAACTTTCTACCTGAGGACTTCGAAAAAATCCTATCCCCTCTAAGAAGTGATTCAACAACTAGATTTAAACGTCTTGGACTTGTGCCTTAAAAGCCTCAAACAAAACTATAGGTGGGTATCAAAAAATATTTGTTGATACCTCAATAATTGTTGATGTAGACAGAGGCAAGCAGGAAGTAATAGAACTCTGCAAAAAACTAACTAGTACAAATAGTGCATTTATAAGCACTGTAAGTGTCTCGGAAATTCTGACAGGGTCATATCTGAGAAGGGACTATAAAACCTCAGTTAGGAAAGCAGAAAAAGTCCTAAGCCAGTTTTGTTGGGTTCCATTAGATGGGGAAGTAGCCAAACTGGTTGCTGAATTAAATGCGTACCTTATCTCTAAGGGGCAACCTATAGAATACCAGGATGTAGCTATAGCTGCTTGTTTTCTTTTGGAGCGCTGTGATGTTCTGCTAACAGAAAACAAAGCTCATTTTGAGAGGATCCCTCACTTGAAAAATAAAGTAATGACTCCATTGGAGTTCACCCAAAAAACATAACTTGCCCAGCTACTGCACAGGTTATGTTTTCTATTAGACTTCCTGTAGCTCTAAACTGAAGCTGCGAACATTTTGGGCAGCTACTTCACTTGCAGAAAAACTAACTCGAACAACCTGCACATTAGTGTTACTCACTTTTCTAACTGATATTGTGCTAGCAAACGTCAAGACTGCGCCTGATGCAGCTTTTTGCTACTAAGGCCTCACACCATTCCACACAAACAACATCACCAGAACTCAACCTCTCAAGAACTTTCTTCAAACTACCCTTAATCAACAATAATCCAAACTATCAAAAAACACTCAAGGCATAGCCGATATAAATAGTAACGAAATCTGCAAATTCACCAATACACAAACACAAAACCTTTCCTACACCTACCCTGATTACCGCTAGTTTTGGAAAACCTAAAAAGCAAATAGAACCTATATTAGCTTTTAGAGGCAGGGACCTCTATGATGAGAAGAACCGCAATTTTAATTATTGCAACTGTACTAATCGTGGCAGTTGCTTCTTCATCAGTTGGTTACATGCTAGCAAGCCAGCCTTACTTAAACGAAAAAAACGGCAAAGTCAACGATAACACCCCAATCACTGACAACATAAACCCAACTGACGAAGTAAATTCAACTACTATTAATTCTTTAAACTTAAAAATCAACAACGTCACCAAATTAATTTCAGAACTTCAAACAAAACTTGAGACACTTACTCCAAAAGTAATCTTGCATTACACTGAAGGATTTGACAGAGAGGAATACTGGACAAATGGAGCACAAATAGTCAAGGACACATTCATTTCCTGCGATAAACCGGTGCTATTCACAGTTTATCTTGAAATGCAAGGTAAAGGTCAAGTCAAAATTTACGTTCATACAGAAACCTCATCCTCCAGCTGGTCAAATAATGTAGTTGAGGAATTCCAATTGACTGGGGGAAGGCAAACCACAACAGTTGCTTTTCCAGGCAAAGAAATGTATGTAAGCTTCTACCCGCCAAACCAAGGCGACCAAATAAGCGTAACCTACCATATACTAGTAGAGGGAAACCCTGACACTGAACTTACAGTAAAAAACCCAAGCTAACCTAAAATAAAAAACTATGAAATATGGAGTTGAGTATAAAACACCCCAAAACAACGCAGCTACATCAAATCCCAAGTACTCCAAGTAGCATCTCCCCTTGGTGCTCATCTTTCAAATAGTCTTCAACGACTGCATTTTTTAGCTCACAACTTTTAACATCATTAAAGATTGCCTTTTTGCGAATCTATGTAAATCCTCATGATTTCAACTGCTACTACTCTGTTTCTGCTCAACTACTCTGTTTCCTGTAACTCTAAACTAAAACTCCTAATATTCTGCGAGGCAACATCATTTGCAGCTAGGGGTATGGTTCGGTTTTTGCTAAAGCAAGCAAATTATGTGTCTTTTTGTTTAAGGCTGGTGAAGAGCAAAGCCTTTTTGTGATATTCAAGTATAATTAAGAAAAACTTAAGTATAATACACCCCTTCATCTTCTATGAAGGTACTGGTCATGGTTGGATGTTTAACGAAAACAAGAAAAGTGGGCGGTTCAATAGTCGTAACTTTGCCTAAAGAACTAGTTGAAACCCAAAACATCAAAGAAAACCAATACGTAGAAATAAGGGTAAAGAAATGCCGCAAAAACGGCTTCGGCATGTTCAAAGACATGTCCTCATTTACAGCAGAAGACGAGATGAAAGGGCAACTTGAATAAGTATATAGTTGATGCATGGGCTTGGATAGAGTACTTCAGAGGCACCCAATATGGGGCAAAACTAAACGATCTCTTAGAGGATCCTACAAACGAAATATACACCTGTGCAATTACCGTTGCTGAAATAATCAGCAAAACCGCAAGAGAGAATCTAGATGTCGATGAAGCATATGACATGCTTTTGAGTAATTCTCAAATTATAAAGTTAGACGAACAGATTTCTAAGCAGGCGGGGCTTTTCCACTTCAAGATGCGACAAACCAGCAAGGATTTTGGTATCGCTGATGCGTTTATAATGGCTGCTGCAAATAAGTTTGAAGCAAGAATTGTCACTGGAGACCCACATTTCAAGGGCTTAAAAAACGTCATTATGATCAAATAAATCATTACAGAACACATCAAAACACTAAGCCTACAAAATACATTTGATTGGTTAACACCTTCACTTTAATGTAGTTTTGTTTGTCCTTGTGCTGCTGTTTTATTTCCGCCTATGTTGGCGTATTCTGCGTATTTTGCGAGCATATGGGTGGTTTTGTTGTAGGGGTTTTCTTTGTCGCCTCCACATCTTTGGGTCTTGTTTTCTATGAGACTTCTTGAAGCTCTAAACTGAAGCTGCGAACATTTTGGGCAGCTACTTCACTTGCAGAAAAACTAACTCGAACAACCTGCACATTAGTGCTGCTCACGTTTCTAACTGCCAATGTGCTAATAAAAGGCATGATTGTGCCTGCTAAAACGATTAGGGCTTCTTTGTTCTCAGATACCTCTATCTCATCGACTAGCTATATCACCTACAAGAACCACAAACAAAAAAACCATTTTTGTGACATAAGTCACCGTTAACAATGCAGCCGCTCCGAACCTCATCTCTAAATCTTGTGGGTCTTGCTTTCTATCTAACAAAATATCTTCTTATGCCTTGTTGGTCCAAAAACTACATTGAACTAATTAGTTAACTTAACTTTAAATAATTCCCTGTAACTTCTCATTATGTAGCATAAGTTGAGGTGTAGTAGTCTTGGTGAAAAGCATAATTAACCTGACTGAGCAGGAAAACAGAACAGTCAACGTAGTGAAAGCTAAGTTTGGACTAAAAGACAAAAGCCAAACCATAAACCTCATAATCAAGCACTACGCAGAATGCCAACTTGAACCCCAACTTAGACCCGAATTCATCAAAGAAATCCAGCAAACCCAACAGCACGCCAAATTTGTCAAAGTTAAAGATTTCTCAGAAGAATTCAAAACCAAGTGATTGCGTGTACCAACTTGAAATTGAACAAGAACTCTACAAAACTTTTAAGAAACTTGCAAAAAAAGACCCAAACAACTAAACGCCATAAAAAAGAAGATCGAACAGGTTCTAGACGATCCTACCCAATTTAAGCCTCTGAGGCATCCTTTGCAGGGGCTATGGAGAGTTCATATAGGTTCATATGTGCTGATTTATGAATTCTGCCAAGAATCCAACACTGTGAAGCTGATTAAATATACGCATCGCGACCAAGCCTAACTATAAACCAAGTTAGCGAAAAACAGAAAAAAGTCTTATATCCAATAACTATAACTATAGTTATAGGTGTTAACGGTGACACCCAGA
>JAAZBP010000142.1 GCA_012513715.1 Thermoproteota archaeon
AAGCTCAGGCAGCATTGGTTTTGCCTCAAGATTATGGTTGGGGAATGCGAAGAAGTGATGATAGAATCTGGTATTGGGAAGCAGATGAGTATTCAGAGCAGATTTGGAATCTGTCACGTCAACTACTCAACAAATATGGCCAGGGATTAGATATTGTCTATGAAGACCCAGATTTTCCATTCAAAGGAAAGTACCCAACAGTTTACTTTTGGAATCAAACATTAACTTAGAGAGAAAGCATCTCAGCTACTTTAAGTAAACGTAAATCCAAAGGCTTCTTTCCCCTAGCTGATGTTTCAAGATCAAAACTGGTAACTATACCGTTCTGTAATCCTACAGCTGAGTTGCCTTTTTGTTCATAAATTGAATCAACCGCTTTTTCCGCAAACAAGCTTGCTAATAATCGGCTTCTAGCTGTTGGGCTTCCTCCTCTCTGGGAGTAACCTACAATTGATAACCTCACTTCAAAGTCTGTTTGTTTCTGTATGTCTTGAGCTAATTTACTTGAATCGCCGTAGCCTTCTGCAGCAACTATTATGCCTGCACGTTTACCTTTCTCAGCATTACTGTTCATTACCTTAATTATTTCAGGCAAATCAAGGGGTTTTTCAGGAATCAATATGACTTCTGCACCGACACATATGCCAACTTCAAGAGCTAAAAACCCTCTTTTACGTCCCATAACTTCAACGATAAATATTCGTTCATGAGAAATAGCGGTATCTCTAATTTTGTCGATTGAAGCAACTGCTGTGTTGACTGCAGTGTCAAAACCGATTGTTTCGTCTGTTCCATATATGTCGTTGTCTATGGTGGCTGGGATTCCTACAACTTGAACGCCACTGACTTTGCTTAAATCCAGTGCACCGCGGAATGATCCGTCTCCACCAATTACTACTAAAGCGTCAACGTTATTTTGTTGAAGATTTTTTGCTGCAAGCTTTACGCATTCTGGTTTCTCAAATGCTGGGCATCTAAAAGTGCGAAGAATAGTACCGCCCAACTGGACAATGCCGCCTACGCTGCGTGGAGTTAACTTTTTGAAGTTATTTGCTAGTATTCCATCCCAGCCGCGTTCAAACCCTACAACGTTAAAACCTTTAGAGTGGCCTATACGGGTGACTGCTCTTATTGCAGCGTTCATTCCAGGTGCGTCTCCGCCAGAAGTTACTATTCCAATTGTCTTCGCCACTATTTTCAAGCCCCATTTGTCTACTTACTTCACCCAGATTAGGAGATTAAAACGTTTAGTATGACTATTTGTGAGAAAGAGATTCCAAAACACATAAATTCTCTTTGTTCATCTTTATGGTCTTCGTCGGGAGGTAGCTCAGCCTGGCAGAGCTCTCGAGCTGGCTAACATGCTTAGCCGGTGGAGAAGCTGTAGAGGTCTACCCATGGTGGGCTTCATTCTAGCCTGTCTAGGCCACAGATACCGAGCTGTCGCAGGTTCAAATCCTGCTCTCCCGACCAAAGTTTCTGCAAAAAATTTTGTTTATGTTTAATTTTTTGTTTGAATTGAATTTTAGTCTTTATAAACAATTTTTATAGTTTAATTATTCTGACATAAGCAAGCAAAATATATATTTCAAGATAATACCATATTAATACGGCGATAATATGGTCAAGGCTGTAGTGACAATTAATGAACGAACAAACAGAATCCTAAACATAGTTAAAGCCAAGTATGGTCTCAAAGACAAAAGCCAAGCCATAAACTTGATGGCTCAACAATTTGAAGCACACATAATGGAACCCGAGCTAAGACCAGAATTCATAGAAAGCTTGAAAGACTCAGAAACTGAAAAGACTGTAAAAGTCAAAAACTTCAATAGCAGATATTCTGAGTGATTGCTTGTATTCTTTAGAAGTTGTCGAAAAAGTAGATAGAATATTTAAGAAACTGCGAAAAAAAGACCTAACGCAGTTTGAAGCGGTTTCCAGAAAGGTAAACGAGATTTTAGAAAATCCCACACAATTCAAACCATTAAGAAGCCCTATGCAACATATGCGCCGAGTACATGTGGGCTCATTTGTTCTTGTCTACGACATAGACGAAACAAAAAAAGTCATCACAATAAGAAGATACGAACATCACGATATTGTCTACAAATAATCCAGTAAGCTAGCTAAAGAAGTCTGCTACACGGAATTATATAGGACCATCCATGACGGGCTTCAGTCTAACCTGTCTAAGCCTCAGATACCAAGATATTGCAGGTTCAAATCCTGCGCCTCAACCAATGCACATAATTTTTTAAAGTGTGATTGATTTTAGTTTGTTTTCGTTATTTTAGCTGCTGATTTTCTGAAAATTGAAAAGGGGATATAATTATTAGGCATTCAAAAATCTAAATATAAAATGCTACAACAAATTTCTGATCTTATCGAGGACTTCTTTTTTTGTCTTTTCTGTGAATTTGGTTGTGATAAATGTACCCTTCCACGAGTCCAAGAACCTTAAAACTTGCTAAAGTATCTGTTCAAGCCAATAATTGTTAAATATTCTTGCACCACTAATTAGGAATTAGAGAAAGAAATATGACAACAGAAGCAGAGCTTAAAGAAATAAAAACAATTTTGACGAACCTAACTAGAAAAGTCGAGGGAATGAATGAATTAATAGAGGAAAGATTGATTGGATACGAGGAACCTCTGCCAGACGAAATAGAAGCTACCAAAGAATTTGAAGCTGCGAAAGAAAACAAAACCGTTGAACTAATACCCTGGAAGAAGACAATAAAAGGGACATAGTTTTTGCCTACACCCGTAGTCTTTATAGATAGAAAAGCCCAAAAACAACTTGACAGACTACCTAAAAATATTCAAAATAAAGTAAGCAACGCTATAGGTATCCTGCATGAGGAAGGCTTTTCCAAAAAACTTAACATAAAGAAACTAAGAGGACTACCAAATAGCTTCCGGATTAGAGTGGGAACATACAGAATTCTCTTTCAACTTTCCTCTCAAAACATAATTGAAATATATGCCATATTACCACGTAAAACCGCATATAACTAAGCAACAACAAACTCAATAGAACTTACCTCGCTTTTTAAAAATCGAAAAGCAATCCAGCCCACTTAAAAAAACGGAAAGCATGAATCTAATCGAATTTACTCTATCACCATGTAATAGGGTGAAAGTTATTACAAATATGTCAATTGCGTCTGACCTCAAAATGGTTCTTAAAAGTTAGCTCTCCGACCAGACATTACTCTAAAAAAGATTTGTAGCTGAATTTCGTTTATGTTAATTGAAAGTCCATTGGAATATAACGAGGCCAGAATGAAGTAATCACCAATTATCCAATCGATAGAACACTTCAAAAATCAAATTAACATCAAAAATAAGCATGAAACATCAGAGAACTCCTAAGATCAACAGAAAAAACAGAAATTTAAAAAATTATAGTAAACTATGTTGCTTTAGTCAACGATGATTCTTTAGGTGATCGAGAAAAAATCAGGCTAGTTGACTTAACAACCTGCGGAATACCAATCAAATCCTCAAGTATCAACATGCCACGTGCAACAATAGCAAAAGCGCCAGCTGGACCTGCAGCAACTCCAAGAAGACCAAGAATACCAATTATACCAAATTCCTGCACGCCTGCACCAGCTGGAGTTATCGGCACAAAAGCTAAAGCAGTAGCCAATGGATGAATTAGGAAGTACGCAATCCAAGGTATACTAGTAATTCCCAAAGCATATCCTAAGAACCACCATTCAAGACCCTTAAGAAGCCAGCACAATAAAGTGTAGCCCAAGATTTCGGGGATAGCTTTCTGAGTGCTGTGTGAACTTTCTTTATATTCTTCTAGTTTACCCATTAGTTTACCTGTGAATCGCTTTAAGAAGCGCCAGTTTGCAATGCGTTCAAACAATCCGATAGCACGTTTTGACCATGTAAAAGCGGCAAGAACAATAGCGCCAGTTAGCATCAAAGCGATACCAAAAGCAGCGACGATTATACCGATATTTATACCGAGAATACTTCCAGGGAATAAATGGCCCCAAGTTTCCATAGGAACCACATTCACTAAATAAAGAACAGCGCCTACTCCACCAGCCACCTTAATCAGGAACTCAATTGTTTGAATACCCAGAATCGCGGAGAGACTTTTGGAAGTTGAGACATTTTGGTCCCTTAAATAAAGTGGTGTAAGCATGTATCCTGAGCGTCCAGGGGTTACATCGCTTGTAAGCATACCGGCGTATTGAGCAAGAAGCGTTTTTCTAAATGATGTTTTTATTCCTTCTTTTGATAACACACGCTGTAATCGCAGTGTGAAGAAAACGTTTATGCCAAAATACATTAGAAGCGCCAAAAGCAGATACTCAACTTTGATTGTAAGTAAGGCTGTATATAGTGATTCAAGACCAACATACCATAATAATGCAGCAAAAATCGCTACCATGCAAACTATCTGTAATGCATATTTTAGGAATCGTTTTGAGGAGTTCTTCTGTGTAGGTGACAGTTGGGCATTAGACATAATGTTTAGCAATCAGGTTATAGGTTAAATGGATTGTGGAAAAGCGAAGGAAAAAACTGTTCGCGTAAATTAGAGGATTAGAGTGGGGTTATGGTCTTACGCATTCAGCTTTAGGTCGATATGGACGCTTAGTGGTTCTTTTCCGATGGTGATATTCGCATTCAGCAACACGGGTAAGCATCCAACCTTTATCTTGGTATATGCACCCACATGGCAACTTGACTTCGTTTGATTGGTTATTTACCGTTTTTTCTCCGCTATTTTCTGTCATTGCAGTGTCTAAAAGTTAATTGGCGTATTAAGCTATTAATTTAACCGTTTAAATTCTAATATATTGAAGTTAAAAATAGCAGCATAAAATAATACCAGCTACCGATGTTCAAAAAGAGAAAAGGGTGATATCTTAAAATTTCAGTTTTTAATAAGTTTAAATCTTCACCTTTAATAAAATAGCAGTTAGGGAGCAAAAAACAAAGTGTCTTATGTCTTTAACATACCCTGCAAAAACAACTTCAAACTTGCTCAAGTGATTGATAAAGTAAAGGAAAATAAAAAACTCCAAACATACTGGAGATGCTCAAATGTTATGGCTATTGAACGCATGGGATACACTGACCATGGCCCAACGCACGTCAAAATTGTGGCAAATATTGCATTAAGACTACTTCGGATTCTAGTTGATAACAAGCATATTACTCCAAGTATAGTTACAAACTATAATATGGAAAATGAAGACGCAGAAGTAGTCGTAGTTTTAGCTTCAATACTTCATGACTTAGGCATGATAGTAAATCGATATAACCATGAACAGTACAGTGCAGTCTTAGCTATTGATGTCCTAGAAGACATTTTGACGCCTACATATAACATAGAAGAACGAGCGATAATAACATCAGAAGTACTTCACGCCATCGTAACCCATGAGGAACAACCAAACATTCAACAAAACAAAATCCTAACAAAAGAAGCAGGAATAGTAGGTATAGCAGATGCATTAGACATGGAAGCTGGCAGAGCACGAATTCCGTTCAGTGCAGGAAAAATCGACATACACGCAGTATCAGCTTTAAGCATAGAAAAAGTGGAAGTTGAAGCAAACGAAGAAGCAGCAAAACCCATCACAATAAAAATTAAAATGTCCAATTCTGCTGGAGTATTCCAAATTGATGAACTCTTAAAACCTAGAATCAAAAAGTCAGGCCTTGAACAGTTCTTTCATGTAGTAGCAGAAATTACAGGTGAAAAAGAAAATCGTATAATAGAAAAATTCGAAATCTAAAAGGTTTTAATTTTTTATTCAAATAACATTAAAACCTAATAGGCAACTAAAATAGATATAGAAAATCGCTAATAGACATATAGGAGATTGAATAGGTGGATAGTAGAAAAGAAATTGATCCTTTAGGTGAGAGAGAAATCCCTAAAGATGTTTATTTTGGGATACAAACATTGAGGGCAACTGAGAATTTTCCTGTTAGCGGTATCCGAGAATCTCCGCACTTCATCAAAGCTTATGTTCTAATAAAGAAGGCTGCTGCAACTGCAAACATGCAGGTTGGTAAACTGGATAAAAAAATCGGCAGCGCAATAGTTGATGCATGTGACGAGGTCTTAAATAACAAATTTTTGGACCAATTTGTCATAGACGTTTTCCAAGCAGGTGCAGGCACATCGTTTAACATGAATGTTAACGAGGTTCTAGCGAATATAGCATTAGAAAAGCTGGGTAAACAAAAAGGAGACTATAAAAGTGTTGGTCCAAATGATCATGTGAATATGGCGCAATCAACAAACGACACCTTTCCAACTGCGCTTCATGTTTCAGTTTTAATCGCCATTCAGCCTTTACTTGAGGCTCTTGATGAGTTATCAGAGGCTTTAATGGAGACCGGAAACAAAAATTCGCATGTATTAAAGTCAGGTAGAACGCATCTGCAGGATGCTGTGCCTGTAACGATTGGACAGGAATTTTGTGCTTATGCCTCAGCTGTTTCTAATGCATGTTCAGAGCTGCGGAAAAGACAGCAGAATCTTTTTTTTGTAGCTTTAGGTGGAACAGCCACTGGTACAGGAGCAAATTCGCATCCAGATTACAAAAAAATTGCTGTAGCTGAACTTGCAAAGTTAACTGGGTTCCCGCTTGTACCTGCACAGAACAATTTTGAAGCCCTTCAAAGTCATAGAGCAGCACAGACAGTATCAAGTGGACTTAAAGAATTAGCTTTAGAACTAATTAGAGTAGCCAACGATTTGCGTTTGCTTGCGTCTGGACCAACTACAGGTTTAAATGAGGTTACATTGCCGCCTGTTCAGCCAGGTTCATCTATTATGCCTGGAAAAGTAAACCCGGTTATGGCTGAATGTTTAGATATGGTTGCTTTTCAAGTTGTTGGAAACGACACAGCAGTATCATTTGCAGTTCAAGCAGGTCAACTAGAATTGAATGTTATGACCCCTTTAATTGCGTATAACATGCTGTTTTCTATTCAGATCCTAACAAATTACTTGCCGGTCTTCACAGAGAAATGCGTCAGAGGCATCACTGTAAACGAGAAACGCTGTGAACAGTACCTAGAAAAGAATCCGTCATTAGCTACGTTGTTAGCGCCTAAAATCGGCTACATAGAAGCCGCTAAAATAGCAAAACAAGCAGAAAAAGAAAACCGCACAGTTAAAGAAGTTGCATTAGAAAAAGGCGTAGCAACAAAAAAAGAACTGGAAAAAGTTTTTAGCCGAAAAAACTTGCTCAATGAAAAATAAGCAAAAAATCTTATGTTAAAGTTTATCCGGTTGCTCCGTAACCGCTGACTTTAACATAAACACCGCTGGAATCCATGTTTGTTTTCGCTGCAACCTTTACTGACCAAACAATATTTTGGGAAGGATACAAACTCAGCAGCTCTTCATCACTTAGCCAGACTGACCCGCTTTCATTGAATGTTCTAACAACAGCTTGAGTTGACTCAGTATTATCAATGTATTCTATCCAGATTCTCACTGTTACAATTTCGCCAGTTTTGAAGCCGCCGGTAACCTCAATTTTAGGTTTAAAATAGGCAACATTTGACGGCTGCACATCTATACTGACGGGTTCATTGTACTGATTACCTGTGCCTACTGGTATGTCAACTTTTTCTCGGCTAAATAAGCTGCCAACACCAGAAATCCAAATTGAGTATGGATTGTATATTTTTGCAGTCCAATTCCCCAGAAAACTTACCCCGCCATCAAGTAATGGAGCAGCGGTACAGGTTTCTCCAAGTTCAATGCCAAACATGTAAACCGGTTCATCAGTGAATGACTCAAAAACTACACCTAAAAGTAATGATTGACACATAGTACCTCTAACTAGTAATGCTGTTTGGTTTGCTCGTCCATGTTCACCCATCCAGAAACGAACGTTCTGCAGTTGACTATCAGAAAATTCAGCTAAAGGCTCAACTTTTATTCCTACAGAAAAATCGTTAATATTAAATGAGCAACGTTCAATAATTGAGCTGGCATATGAGCCTGTTGCGTTTTCTCCGACAGGTGTTCTGAAGGCGATTCCTTCAGTGTTGTTTATGAATTGGCAGTTTTCGATTTTGTTGTATTCGCTCCAGGTGTTAGTGTTTATAAATTCTATGCCGGTTGTTGTGTTGACAAATTTTATGTTAGATATTGATGTTGAAAGAGAATTCTGTATTTTTATTGTACCGTTAATTATTGTTAAACCTGAGATGATTCCGTTTTGAGAAAAAGTATAGTCTTCACCATATAGCAGTATTTTATGTCCATTACCGATTATAGTTGCTCCGTCACTGACAATTTTGCAGTTTAATTTGTTTATTACCTCAACATCTTCTGTTAGTATGTAAGTTCCATAGTTGAGGTAAATAGAATCTCCTTGACTTAGCGCAGAATTAATCGCTGAAGATGCACTACCTGAATACGTAGTTATTTGGCCATTATACATATTTCTTAGCTGATAGACTTGGCCGTCTTGTGAGAGAACAAAGTCGTAGGCTAATATGTTACTGCTGTTTGATGTACGGATACCGTCTAAGATTAGGTAAGTGTTAAAAATTGAAATTACAAGCACTGCTACAAGGACAATAAGAATTGCTCTTTTAGAGAGAATTTTTTTTAGTGCTGATTTCATTTTTGTTTGCTCAGCAGATTTAAAATATCATGTAAGAACCGTCTTTAATTAAATTTTATGCCCGATGCCTAACTGGAATTTTTATGTAAAGAAATTCAGAACAGCATAAAACATAGCCTTTTTTACTAAAAAATAAATAAAAAAGTACATATTCAATAAAACTTCAACAGCAAGGATTAAAAGCTCAATAAATATCTATTTTATTGAGGAGTTATGGATGGCGGGCGAAGAATTTCTATTTTCGTTAGGTTTATGGTTTATTCGAGCTTTTGTCTCTAGTTTAATTTGTTTATTTATGGGATATGTAGCGATCAGAATCATATCTAGGATAACTACTGACATACATGAATTTGAAACAATCAAGGGACATCCATTGGCGACCAGCCTTTTTATAAGCGGATTTCTGATTTATGCAGGCTTTGTAGTTTTTGGCTCTATGGTTAACCCATTCTTTTTGTCTCAGTCTGTCATGATTGGGGCCTATTTTAATTTGCAGAGACTACTTGCTGTACTGCTAAGTTTCTTTGTAAGTTTACTGTTCGGCTGGCTGTTTTATGTAATATTTGCAAAGCTAAAACCATTCGGAATCGACTTAGATGATATCAACAAGAATCCAGTGGCTGTTGGAGCGTTCCTTTTCAGTTACGAGGTATTCCTGGGACTAATTGTATATGCTAGCTTAACGTTACCAATAGCTTAACAGAGGACATCAAATGTTAAAAACTCAAAAAGGGTTTTTGATTCTTCTGTTAATTTGCTTGTTTTTTATGTCTTTTAGTAGTTGCTATGGATTTCCCAGTTCAGAATATACTCAAAAAAGCGGCTACTGGTATGATGACTGGGATATTAATAGAAACAATTACTCTGGAAGAAACGGTTATCTTCCAAATTTAGCCTACGAAACTCTGGGTGACAATAAGGATTTAGCTTTTAGGATAGGTGAATCTTTCCTAAATCGCTATGTATCTAAAACAGAGAGAGCTACTGCAATCCTAGATTATGTTCAAACTTGGACTGAATACGGCTACGATGAAGAAAACGTGTTCATGAACGGTGAACCTCAAGATGAATGGGCATGGAATGCTGATGAAACAGCTTATAGATTCAACGAAAACACAGGTGTAGTCGCGATTGGAGACTGCGAAGATTTAGCATTCTTATGTGCAACTATATACACAGGTGCAGGAATTGAAGCTGCAATAGTGGATGCACCAGGACATGTTGCACTACTTATATGGCTTCCAGAATATGCTAACGCTGATAGTTATTGGGACATACCTGATGATAATCGGGGTTCAGGATGGATTTGGGTTGAAGCAACCGGCGGCAGTAACCCTCTTGGGTGGACTCCTCCTGATTATGATGATGGAAATTGGAGTGCATATACAATTGGGGATATAGAACCTATAGGAGATGAACCAGTATCACAAACAGACTTTGACCTGATTCTGCCTATAATTGCAGTAGGTGTAATTATGCTTGTTCTGTTGTTAGCTTCTAAATCAAGATCTAAACAAAAGAGAAACTATCAAAACACGTATTATCCGCCTCCACCTCCCCCTCCGCCACCACCCT
>JAAZBP010000143.1 GCA_012513715.1 Thermoproteota archaeon
CTGCGGAAATTATCAGTTATAACCTTCTTAGCCCTTGACTGCCTAACATACTCTATTAACCCGTCAAAGTCTGAGTGGTCACTGAAAGCAATTAAATGTTCACGTTCACCAATCTGGCGACAAGGCTTACTGAACTCCCAGCCGCTAACAGAAATCCGCGAATTACGTAAACCCACATGCTGACGCATATTCATATGATAAAACGCTACACAAGGCAAGTTATTATCTAAAAGTTGCCGACCAACTTTATCTGAAGACAAAGATAGGGACCCTAAATTCATGCCATGTTTTTCACAGACTTTAGTTACATCATAAACACGTTCAGGCATAACAAAAGGCACCTCAACATCTGCTTGTCTTAGCATCTGCATCACTTCCTGAAGTTTACCATGGTAACCAAACACGTAAACTGATCCGCCACGAAGATTCTTCTCAACTTTCGAAACTAAAAGTTCTCTAACATCAACTTTGAAGTTACGGCGACACGAAGGACGCCCATACGTTGCCTCAACAACTAAAACGTCACAGTCCACCACTGGTGTACCTTCAAGCCTGAAGTCACCTGACCACGCAATCCGGATTCCACCTGCATCTTCAACTAAAACTTGAGAAGCACCCAAAATATGGTCAGCTTTAACAAGAGAAATCCTTTCATCACCATACTCAAAGACTTGACCGTACTCTAAAGTTTGAATTGAAGGATCAGCAAGTTTAAGTGAACCATTCAAAGTTGCAGCAAGATCTCTAGTAGCCTCTGTCATCAAAACTTTCTCGCAGCACTTAACACTTTTACGCAAACCATACAAATGATCAGCATGAGCATGAGTTACAACACGCAGTGGCCTAGAAGCACAAAAAGCATCACAAGCGACATAGTCACCTAAAAGAACAGCACCATTCTTAGCCACCAACGCCCGCTCAGCCAATTAATGCCCACACTACTTTACTGTTTTTTCAGCTAACCAATCAATTAACTTATGCGGATCATCAGACTCTACGGTAACTTTGATTGGACCTAAAGGAGACTCAGAGGTTTCCTCAGAAAAACAAACATGACCAGCAAACGCAACCTGCTTATTCAAAAAGAAACAAATCATGTTCCCAGAAACTGACTTATGAAGAATCCGCCTAGCAGCATCACGTATACGGTCATTACGAATTAAATTACGCATTTTGACAAGACTGCTTTGTCCCTTAGCCTCTGCAGTCAACACGTTACCCTTAAAACCAGGTTTAACAGTAAAAGAGACACCATCAAAAAGATTTTTCACTGCAAACCGAACCTTATCTTCTTCTTCAGTCGGATTAACATCCACTTCAACAAAAACTTTTACTTCAACCATTCCGCTTCAACACTCAAAAGATTATCTTTAACTTTAACCTTAAACGCCTCTATTGTTTCATCGTTTACAAGGATTTTCTCAGCTAACGCTATAACATACCCTAAACCTACACCTAGCTCTCGCATATCACGTTCATGAAAAACCTGCCATGAAGTCGGATCATCACTTCTGCCCCTGCGAACTAAACGTCCAAACCTAATTTGAGGAGGCGCATGTACAGCAATAAGCGTAAAAGAATCAAAATGAGCTTTGAATATGTCAGCTTCATGAAGACTACGTAACCCATCCACCAGAACACACTTACTAGATTGCGCCTCGATTTTAGGTACACATTTTTTGGCTACAACATAATTGCCGTCTTTGGCACGTAACTCAAGCATAACTTTTCCCACGTTACTTGGGTTAAGCTCTAAACCCCGCTTACGGGTTTCTTCCCGAATAACGTCACCCATAGTCACTATTGAATAACCTAACTCATGGGCAGTTTCAACTACAAGGGATTTACCTGACCCAGGCATTCCACCCAAACCGACAACAAACTTTTGAGTATTCAAATTCACTTTACCCTTTTTTGGTTTTATAAGTGCACCTTCAATTATAAAGTATCTCCTCAACAAGACACATAAAAAACACATTAAACATAGAGTTACTTGTATAATGCTCAACATTTTCAGTTAAAAGCATTTATTTAAGCAAATATGATAAAAATAGTTGAAGATAGAATATGTCAGAACAGATAAGAAGCTTTGTAGCTTTTGATATAGAAAACGACAGCGTTAAAAGTAGGATTGCAGCAGCACAAAAAATGCTCATACAAACAAACGCAGACCTAAAACTTGTAGAACCAAAAAACATACACGTAACAATCCGCTTCTTAGGCGCAATAAACCCCGAAATGATAGATCAAATATACACAGCCATGAAAAACATAAAATACACGCCATTCAACATCCAACTAAACGGATTAGGCGTATTCCCAACAGTCAACTACCCAAAAGTAGTATGGGCAGGGATAACCGCTGGGGCACAAGAACTAAGAAGCATATTTGAACAATTAGAACCACAAATCCACGAATTAGGCATTGCACCAGACCCAAAAGGTTTCACACCACACTTAACTATTGCACGAGTAAGATCAGGCGCTAACAAACAAAGACTAGTGGATTTAGTTACAAGACAAGAAAACTATGATTTTGGGAACATAAGGGCAGACTGCCTGAAACTTAAAAAAAGCGAACTTTTACCCGCAGGCCCAAAATATACTACACTAAAAGAATATTGTCCGTAAATTGATAAAAAATGGAAAATGGCATAAAAACGTTAACAGACGGGATTCTTGAAAGAATCACGCCTAAAGAGGATGAAAGAGCAAAAGTTAACGCTTTAAGCCACAAAATCGAACAGCGGATTATTAAAGCCTGTGAAAGCGAAAATATAGTGGCAACAGTACGGGTCGAAGGCTCTGTTGCCAAAGACACATGGGTAAGCGGAACCCCGGACGTCGACGTTTTCATCCGTTTACCAGCCTCGATTCCAAGAAAAAACCTTGGAGAAGTAGGATTAAAAATAGCGAAAAAAGCAGCAGGAACAGCTGAGCAACTTGAACGCTACGCAGAACATCCATACCTAGAAATTTCTATGGACGGATACCACATAGACATTGTACCATGCTACGACGTAAAACTAGATAAACGTCAAAGCGCAACTGACAGAACACCCTACCACACAGACTACATTAAAACACATCTAAAACAAAGCTTACACGGCGACGTTAGGCTTCTTAAG
>JAAZBP010000144.1 GCA_012513715.1 Thermoproteota archaeon
TCATTTTCAACAGTTAAAGAAATTCCCATTTTTCCGATAGCGAAAGCTACATCTTTCACTTTGCCTACTAAACGACCATGCGCATCAATAACTTGCATTGCCACTAATGCATCTCTAGTTAGGGGTGTACCATTTTTTTCCATATTTATCACACGCTCATTTTGATTAATGTCTATCTTGCTTAAAGTTTTTCCCTTTACTATTTAAAGTCATCTGTAACCAGTTATAGGGGTATTTCCCAATAGCTTATGATGTCTCCTTTCACCCATTTGCCGCCCAGACTTTTGACTACGTCGTTGATGTCATCCCATTCAGTCTTCAAAAAAGTTATAGGTTTAACTACAACACAGTCATCTTTAACTGTAAAACTTAGTAGTTTACGTTGTTCAGGACTAAACTCATTTTCCATCTTTGAGGCATAACGACTTGGAGGAGGCTGTAATGACTTGGCAACAGCAGGACTAATTTGGGGTTTAGATTCAGGATTTACTGTAATATTCAGTCTTGGTAAAGGTTTGGTTTCAGAGTTGCTTGTTAACTGTAATTCTGGAGTAGGATAACTTTCAGGAATATCTTCGAAACTATCACTTCTAACTATAAAGGAAATTTGTTTAGTAAAAAGGTCAACTTTGGAGTCTAAAATCTCGAAGTCACTGGGAAGATTACCTGTCAAAATTGAAGACTTACCTTGAAGTAAATCAACAAATTGGTCTAGAGATAAATTTAGTGTTCGTAGTTTCATGTTTAACGCACTCAATGTTGCCTTAAGCTGCCTATAACATAAAAATATTGTCATAATCAAACATATACAGTCAAGACTTCAAATTCAACCAGACTTTACATAAAAAGTTGACCTAAAAAAAGAAAAAAGGTACTTGTCATGAACTGTTTTTATTTAGTCGCCATTCAGTGAAAGTGCCAGTGTAAATACCCCAAAGTTTTAGCCTAGGCGAAATAGTCTTAATCAACGTGGGACATACAATCAGCACAATAGGCAAGTTAAGAGCGAAGGTGCCAGGTAATAGAGCCCAAGCGAACTCTGCAGTAAATAAACCCACCATGCTGAATTGCCAAAGTATAGCCACGGTACCAATAAATAGCGTTAAAGCATAAACTGCACCAAGTTGGGCAAGACCTTTTGGCGATTTAGCTTCAGCCGCAGTTTTTGTGATAAGTAGCCAGTTTAGGCAATAAATGAGCAGCGCAGTTGTTATTTCGACCCAAGCAAGATGGAGAGGTAAAGCTTCAACGTATATTCCCCCGATGTAGGCGCCAATCATTGTTCCGATTAGACCACTCCAGCCAAACCAGACGGGAAAAATTCCTAGTAATATAATGGGCAGATATAGAAAAGTGAATGTTGGTAATGCTACTAGTTTGGATAAATAGAAAAAAATCGCGAATAAAGCAGCGGTCATAGCCATTATTGAGACTTGTTTTGATTTGCTTTGTTTTGTGAACATAGTTTCTTGTTCCTTTGATTTGATTCTTTTTGCTTGAAAGTTAGGAACTAATAAAAGCGTTACCTTAAGTGTTACAATTGTAATACAAACACGAGAAAATTATGTGTGAGATTTTTTACGGTTACGAATCAAATATACTACACTAACAACAAAAACAGATATTATGGCAACTGTTGCAATCAGAATATACCAAAAAGATGAAACTGTTGTTGAACTGTGCTCTGTAAATACTATAGAAACCTCATGTGAACTAAAAGTCACTATATACCAAACATAATAATTGCCGTAGTCTTCGCTGTATCCTTGACTGGCAACAACTTGATCACCTAGATAAACCTCGGGCAGAGTTCCAATGGGAACTTGATGCTTAGGTATCGTGAAGTTACAAATACCTACAGTTCCAGTTTGACCTGTTATAATAAAATTAAAAAATGTTTTAGCTGTTGATTGATCAACATAAATAGATGCATTAGTAATCTGTGAAGTCGTTATGTTTCCGCCTATTGCGATAACAGCAGTTGTGCCATCATCCTTCACGAAGTCTACTGTATTCGGGCTTGGCGTTGCAGCGGGAGAAGATGTTGCTGTTGGAGACGTTGTTGGTGAAACAGTTGGAGCAGAAGTTGGATGTGGAGAATATGTTGGACTTGGAGTTGTCGATGTTTTGGCTTGAATGACAACCGTAACTGTATCAGTTGCAATGTTACCCGCACTGTCTTCCACAGTCAATTTTGCTGAATAAGTTCCAACAGTACTGTAGGTGTGGATTACGGTTGAGCCTGAACCTTTAGAGCCATCGCCAAAATCCCAGAGGTAACTTAGTATTCCTGAATTGTCAGCACTGTTACCTCCATTTAAAGTTACACTTTTTCCCACGGTCACAGTCTGTGTTGAACCTGCATTTGCGGTAGGCGGTATTGTGTCAAGAATGATTGTGGCAGAAAGGGTAGAGTATAAAATAGCGTTATTTTTTATTCGGCAATAAACTGTTTTGCTTCCGTCACCTGAAGTCAAAACCCAACTTTTGCTTGTAGAAACATCTTCCCAAGCTTCATCTTCAAAATCTTCATAATTACTGAATCGTATTTGGTCTACGCCTGATAAGTCATCAGTAACCTCAAAGGTTAATTCAACAGTAATTGAAGAAGTATAAGAGGCTCCATTGTTTATTTGAAGCCAACCTGTTGGAGGTGTTTTATCAAGTTTTATTTCAGTTAAAAACTTATGTGGCTCCTCGTTTCCAACAAGATCGATACTCCAGTATTCCAAAGTATTGTTTGCATTTTGAACTGTGATTTGAGGCTGCCCATTCACACTCACAGTTTGGGCTGGTCCCCCATTTAGTTTATAGTATGTCTCATTCACTCCAAAGTAATCACTAGCTACAAGGGTTATTGAAAAATCTTCAATGTGCCAAACATCTTCATATTCAGCAACAGTTTCAGGGGCAACTACGTCTAGCATCCAAATTAAAGTGTTCTTTAGCATTGCAGTACAATCATCATCTAAAAGCCAGTCTCCTAATCCGTGACCATTCCAATAAACAACTTTTCCCGACAAAGAGGCAGTCGCTATAATTTTGGCTTTTCCATCTGCAAACTCAGCTATTGCCGATGCGTTACGAGTAGTGTCAGCTACTGCAGCATCATTATCATCATATAAACCCGAGACAGTGTAGTCTAGAGCAAATTTCCCATATGGCCCATTCATTATGGGATGTAATGAATTTACAACATGAAAGTTAGGTTCACCTATTCTGTCACCTACACTAGAAGAGCGGACAACATCTGCAAGCAACAGGTCATCTGGACTACCTAGAGAATCTATTCCGGTAATAATTAAGTTGCCACCTTCAGCTAAATAAGAATTTAAAGTAGACTGCTCCAGAGGAGTTATACCTCTATCATAATTGTAAAAAATTACTGCACTATAACGGTTCAGTAATGTGAGATTTTGGGTGTAAAGTGCATAAGAATTGTTGTAATAACTATCATAGGTTACACCCATCGGCACTATGATTGATCTTATGGTATCCAATGAACCTATGTCAGAAATCAGAGCGATTTTTTGACTTACTGGGACAGTAATAGTTTTGAAATTATTGGTAGTTGATACTTCACCTTTAACTGGCTGAGTATAGACAGTTAGATTATATCGTCCTTCAAAAACTGGTTTCCAATTATAAATCAGCGGATAAAAAGATCCACTACCAAGTTGAGCAACCGTAAAATTTTCCACTACAACACCATTAATCAAAAGTTGCAAAGTCACGTTTGTTTTATCTATCAACCCAAAATTGAATACAGCAGCATTCAGAACTAAGGTACCATTAGGCTCTATACCTGTTGCATTAAAGAGAGTAACAGTTAATTCATGTTCAGCACTATCTTGAATAAAAGGCAAATACCCAGCATCAGGCATCCAATCCCAATCTGAATAAGCATCACCTACTACAAAATCAAACTCAGGATTAGATTCTAAATCGGCCAACCATACACCAACTACAAATTCATCAGAGTAATCTGAAGCATCTAGGTAAGCCAAGTAAATAGGAGAATCAAAATCAAAGAAACCAAGTGTCAAATTCCAGTTTACTAATGCTAAACCCTCTTCACCAACAAGTATCATACAATCTGTACCGATACCAGCGTTCTGGTTGATATAGTAGTTACCAGAAAGACCTGTTAAGGGGTCGTTGTCTGTGTCTATCAGTATTGCAGTATTTATGTCCTTTGAGAGTTGATTCCACTGGCTATAAAACTCAACTTTAAAGTAAGCTACATCCGAATATAATTGACTATAAACTGCTTTAAGGTCTGACCCATCCCATTCACGGAGGTCTTCGTATAGTAAAGTCCAATTTTCTTCTGGAGGAGAAGCCCCAACAACTAAAGTTGCTGATGCAAAATTATTTTCTACTGTAGATTCATCAGGTCCCGGAACTAAGTAGTAAGTTAAATTGTAGATACCTATGTTAGAGGGAATCCAAGATAAAGATGCATAAGCAAAGGCTCCAGGACTAATACTGTTAATGACAGTCGAATTAACTACGCTGCCATTCACAAGTAATTGCACTTGGAGGTTGGATTGAATTTTTAGGCTACGATTAAAAATTGTTGCATTAAGTGCTACTGGCTCGTCAACTTTAATGTATGGTTTGTATACGTTAAATTCAGAAATCAGGAGATCTTCAGGAAAGATATATTCAACTGCTGCTTTAGCATTAATTAATCCGTGACCAAAGTATATGTCGAATCCTTCAGAACCTAAATCTGTGCACGAACTTTCTAGTTGATACCTGACCAAATCAGCAGGCATTTCAGGATTTTTACTCCAAATTAAAGCGGCAACACCAGCGGCATGGGGACATGCCATAGATGTCCCACTCATATACGCATAATACGTGGTTAACCCACGGGCATTATTCAATGTAACATTATAGGTCGGCATAGTAGAGTAAATACTTGAGCCTGGCGCGGCAACATCAACATAACTTCCGTAGTTACTGAAAGATGAAAGTTTATTTGAGGAGTCAGTAGAGGACACAGCTACAACTGAATCGTAACATGCTGGATAAGTTGAAGTAAAACTTGCACCAGATTCATGATTTCCCGCAGAAGCAAAAACTAAAACGCCATTAGCTGTAGCGTAATCTATAGCTTCTGAAATAACTTTGCTATCATCGTCACTGCCCCAACTATTACTTATGATTTTAGCTCCCGCATTGGTTGCATGAATAATACATTTGGCTAGATTGATAAAAGAACCAGATCCAGTTTTTCCGAGCCCCTTTTCAGCCATAATTTGCACTTGTGCTATACCGGCTACACCAACATAATTGTTCAGTTTTGCAGCTATTATTCCAGCACAGTGGGTACCATGACCATGATCATCAAGAGGATCATCATCCATATTTACAAAGTCATAACCTAATGGAACATAGTTAGCTATCAAGTCAGGGTGTGTATAATCTATTCCAGTATCTATAACCGCTACCAAAATATCTTTGTTGCCAGTAACTGTATTCCAAGCAACTTCAGCGCCTATTTTTTTGGGTCCCCACTGGAAACGCCAAAAAGCATCATTCGGCGTTAGATTAACTTGGCATAACCCATTTGGCTCCACATATCTTGACAGATTAGAAGTCTCTACCTGGTCTACAACCTTAGAAACTACTGAAACAGGCAGATTAACAACCATTACATCAGAACCATTAATCGAAATTGTTTCGGTTACACTTCCACAGTTTTTCCGAACAATATTTGATAATTCAGAGTAACCAACCGAATTGTCGTTGACACCTATTATCACATCTACCGAGTTAGCTCCTTCTGCGTACGTAGCCACGGATTCGGGGCTCCAATCGAATTCTGATACTTGCATATTCGAAGAAGGTGACCTGAAACTATAATCAGCGGTAACACGATTATCAGTTGATTGTGTATTATTATATTGTTCACTTTCAGATGAAGCAGAACTAAACATAGCAGAACTACTACTCACAAATAAAGCTACAACTAAGAATAAACTGAAAATCTTGAATAGCCTGATTTTACTCATCTGCGAATTCTGCACCAACAAAGATTGCAGTTAAGATTCACATTTAAGATTTATGCATATTCAATAAAGAATTAAGAAGCGAAAATATAATCCAAAAAAATAATAGCAGTCTATTCAGCGGCAACAATCAAGATAAACAAAAGTAACACAGTTCAACCAGCAAAGATTTTTTAATAAAAAAGGCTTGTTTAAAATTGAATTTGAGAAATGCCTGTTAATTAATAGCTTTTAAGGTTTTAGCGAATAAAAATTGAATAAAAACTGATTTTAAAGTTTTTTAAGGGATTTAATGTGCATAAATATTTAAAACAGTTACACTTATCCGATAGATGATCTGATATGGATCTGCAACAGTTCATATATGATTTCCTAAATCCAGCCAATATTTATGAATCAGTAACAACAGAAAGAGTGATTTTGGCGCTTTCAATTTCTTTTCTAATCAACCTTCTGGTTTTCGTTATTTACCGTAAAACGTTTAAAGGCGTCATATACAACCGAGATTTCAATGTAGGCTTAGTTTTAACTGGACTAGTAGTTACATTGGTGGTTTTACCTATAAGTTCAAACATAGCTTTATCATTGGGTATGCTGGGAGCGCTTAGCATAGTTCGTTTCCGCACTGCAATTAAAGATCCAAAAGACATAGTATTCACTTTCTGGACTATTACCGTCGGCATCATCTGCGGAGCAGGACTCTATATGATAGCTATAATTGGTGTGCCTATAATCGCAGTGATGCTATTCGTTTTAGAACACATTAAACTACGTGGACCAGAATCATACCTACTGGTAGTGCATTACACTAACGATGCTGAAGAAAAAATCCAAGCAGCATTGCCTAAACATAAAGTTCGCTCTAGAACAGTAAACGCTGATGGTATAGAATTAATGGGCGAAGTAAAAATGAACAGTAAAGATATGCCAAAAATAGATGAACTATTAAAAATTGAGGGAGTTAAAGACGCCTCAGTAGTAAGCTACAGTTCTGACTCAACATAGAACCATATAGATTCCAGAGAAGAAAAATAAATGATACTTAGACATGAGTTAAAGTATCAAATCAGCACATTGGAACATCAAGTTTTACAGAAGAAACTATGCATCATGCTCAAACCTGACCCAAATATGGCACCGAGAAAAGCATATAATGTTAAAACATTGTATTTTGATGATTTTCAAGATTCAGCTTTTTACCAAAAACAGGCAGGCATCTACAAAAGAAAAAAATATAGATTACGTATTTACAACAATAGCGACTCAGTTATAAAGTTTGAACGAAAAAGCAAAATCAGTTTATACATTCTAAAAGAAACAACTCTTATAAAACGGAAAGAGGCTGATAAAATAGTTGCTGGAGAATTTGGATTTTTAGCAAATACAGATAATCGTCTTCTAAGAGAATTCTACTTAGATTCACGTTGTGAACTTATGCATCCTGTTGTGATTGTGGAGTATGAACGGGAAGCTTATGTACATCCAATCGGGAAAGTTAGAATTACTTTTGATTCATGTTTACGCGTCGGAATGGATACAAGATTGTTTTTTGACAAAGACGCATATATGACTAATGCCATTAATCAAAAAAACATCGTTTTAGAAGTCAAATATAACGAGGTTTTTCCAGAATACATTAGAGGTTTATTTCCAGATACCATTCGACCGCGTTTAGCCATAGGCAAATTTGTGATATGTAGAAGCCAACAGATGAACCGCAGAGGCTTTTTCTAATAGAATCAGTTTAAATAGAAATTTAAAAAACAGTTTAATTAAACCTTATCGAATTTTGTAACAATTGAATTAATTATAAAAGTCTTTACTGGACCAGATGTTGGAGTGTACTCTCCATTTTGATATACCCCATCCAATGTTGTACCCGTTGAAGAGCCTCCTAGGAATAACTGGTATGTTATCCCAGTTGTCAACATTGGCGAAGATAAAGCGATAGATTGAAAATTCTTTACAGGATCAAAAGTTATGACGTTAGTTCCGTTGTCAATTTGTAGATGAATCAAAGTCCCAGAGGATTTCATATTTCGGAAATTAATCAGAAGGGAACATTGACTTGAAGTTTGACTTGCAGTCATCGCTGGCGCAATTGAAGTTCCAGGGGTACCTAAACCAAGAATAAAACCACCTGTGGTTTTAAAGGACCCTTCCCAGTCCAATGCTGTGTTAACAATAGAAGTAGGCCCGTTTACTATTACATAGCCAGCAGTCATCTCCATTGGACCGTTTATGTCTATTCCATCGCCATCAGTGATAAGTACGATGTAGCCGCCGTTAATGTATAAGTGACAGTCGCCTGGAACAAAACTCCATTGACCAGGAGGACCACCGGGCCGTCCAGGCTGAAAACCTGACTCGTCCTTTCCCCCTGCGCCGTTAATTCCATCATCACTTGAAGTTAAGTGGATGGCTCCACCATTAATCACTATCTCTGTACTTTCGATTCCTTCATAAGACTTTGTTATTGATATTTCGCCGGCGTTAATTATTATTGATTCATCGCTATGTATTGCATCATCAGCTGTAGACAAAGAAAATGAACCTTGGTTTATGGTACAAATCTTGTTTGAATGAATATTATCGTCGGCAGAATCTATTGTGAAGACTCCACCGTTTATGGTTACGTCAACAGCAGCTTTAATTCCTTTTGCTGACAAAGTAGAACTAATTATACTGTTGCTTCCACCGCCTGATTTCAAATTTAAAACTCCCGAGTTTATTGTTATGTCAGTTTCAGCTTCAACTGTGTCTCCACCGGCGGTTATAGTTAGAACACCGTTTTCTATGTCTATGTAACCTCGTGAGGGATCTTCAGTGTTGTCAGATTTTAATCCGTCGCCGCCGGTAGTTAAAGTTAAAGTGCCATCTTTAACTATTAGATAGTCTTTTCCTCTTATGCCATCATCAACGGCATTCACGGTTATTATTCCACTTTTGATTATTAATCCGTCTTTGCTGGCTATGCCATCGTTGTTGTTACCTTGAACATTTAACTGTCCACCACCAAATATGGTGAAGTCAGCTGTGCTGAATACTGCAGCGTTAGGTTCATCAGTGCGTCCAGTGTTAACGTCTTTTACTGTGTTTACAGTATCTTCTGCCAAGATTAGAATCGTCTTTTTAGCGTTAGCCACGTATATGGGAGCACTGCTAGAGCAGGTAACATCAATGTTGTTTAGTATTAGGCGTGTTGTATTTTTGTCTTGAGTGTCAACGACTATCTGGCCATCTGTTAAGGTACCTGTTATCCGGTAGGTTCCTGCTGAAAGTATAGTAATTTTGCTGCCCTGAATGTTTGAGGTGTCAGGTGAACTTGTTGTTATCGAGTTACCATTCAAGACTATATCTACAACTTGGGAACTGTTCCATTGGTAATCATCTGCTTTTTCATGATCTGTTTCATGTGGAACATCAGGGTCAGGAGTGTTAGTTGGAGGAGGAGAAGGATTAGAGGTTACAGATGATCCGCCAGTTCCAGATGAACCGCTACTTGTCGGTTTTACAGTTGGATTAGCCGTATGTGGATTAGTTGTGGCTGTGGGAGAATACGGCTTGACTGTAGGAGAACTAGTTACTGTACCGTTAGGAAAGTCCTCAAGGGGCGATTGGGAAGATAAAAAAGCATATGCTACAAAAGCCGCTAATAAACAGATGCATATAGCAGGCAGCAACAGCTTTTTGATTGTTAACACCTATTGTGCGTGGTTTGTTAAAGTATTAAAGTTTTTCACATAATTAAGCCCTAAAAACAGTCAACATCAATAGATAAAAATTTTAAATTAAAAAATTAGGTAAAAAATATTTCACAGAAAAACGTGTAACACTGCATATCAGAGATTATTTAAGCTTTCAACAATTTAGGTCATAAATGTTGGTTAAGTAGTTTCGCCATGTCTATAGCTGACAAATCATATTTGCAGTTTGGGCAAGTTTTTTTGAGTTCATGTTGGGCTCCAACTTTGAGTGGTGTTCCACAGTGGCAGCAGAAATAGATCAATGTTTGACCACGCTGTTCAAGTCGTTCAATAAGTTCATCTGTATTAAGCATAGTTAAGGGCGCTTCTTTGATTTTTCCACGTATTTCATCTGCTTTTTCGTGCAATCCAAGTTTTTCGCATTCCTCAGCTGCCTCTTTGAAGTGTCCTGTTGACGCCAACTTTTTGATTTTAACCATCCCTACTGTTGATGGGTCATTGCTGGTGGTTAAGAATTCACATGTTTGACTCTGAAGATAGGGTTCATCTAAGTCAGTACCGAATAATTCACAGGAACCTATATGAAAAAAAGTGCATGCTAAACAACTGTTTTTCTTGTATTCAGCATCTAAAATTTTGTAGCATGAGGGACAAACGTCTACTTTTTTAGCATCTTTTACAGTGTTTAAGGGTATACCACGGTAGGTTTGCCCGCAAACTTGACATATAGACTTCATAATAACCGAACAAGAAGGGTGAATTAACACTTATTTGTTTTTTCCAGGAAATAGCGAGTTTTTATTCTGAATGAAACAAAAAAAGAAAGAGGGGCGACTCTTATGGATTTCGCCGTAGTTTTATAGCCATGACTACTGCGAGTGTAGCACAAATTAGTGCTACTGCAGCTAAAACTATTGACACAACAGAAAGCCAAAAGTTATCAGAGCCTTCGGCAGGTGCACCTGACGGGCCAGGATCACCTTTAGCTCCTTTTTCACCTTGTTCGCCTTTTTCACCTTGAGGTCCTTGAGAGCCAGTAGCGCCTGTTGAACCAGTAGCACCAGTTGAACCGGTAGAGCCTGTTGGTCCTTCTGGTCCAGTTGCGCCTGTTGGACCGGCAGGTCCTGTTTTGTCAGGAACAGTAAAGATTGCTGAAGCAGAGTCTTCGTTTTCGTCAACTGCAACAATCTGATAAGTAGCTGCATTGCTGTTCGGAACAGTTAAGACAACTGTAAACTCGCCTTCGGAATCAACTATGATAGTTTTTGGTACTGTAGGCATCACGGTTCCGTTGCAGGTTATTGTAATTACTGAACCATATTGGAATCCGAAGCCACTTATAGTTGTTACAAAACCTGAGTTAGGAGTCAATGTAATAGCCGGAGATATAGTAAACATTGCGTAGTCATAGTCTTCGTAATCTAATCCATCATAGCTTATGTCCACATAATAGGAGCTAGAAGGTAAATTGGGAACTATAAAAGTGATGTTGAAGAAGCCATTTGCGTCTGTGATTGATTCAGTAACTTTAGGACCCATATAATCAGGGCTAAAATGCAGCGAAAACGGTGTGGACGCTGCCCAGCCTGTTCCTACTGCGTTAACAACTGTGCCTTTTGGACCGCGAGTCTTATCTAGAGTTAATGCAGGTTCAACATAGAACCAAGCGTCAGCTTTTTGTTCAAGGTCATCTTCAGCTTCGATTAAATGTTGTCCAGTGAACGTGTTTGGAACTATCGCTGTTACGTTAAATGTTCCGGCTGAATCAGTAGTAGCTGAAACAAGTTGGGTTCCAGCCCAAGTTATAATAACCTGTTTATTTGCTGCAAAACCGTACCCTGTAATGTTGAAGTCGAAACCTACGTTTCCATATGGGTTAATTAATATTATTACACAAGTTACAACTTCGAAGTCTACAGATGCTTGTCTACCGTTTTCATCGATTGCAGTGATGGTGTATATACCTGGTGTAACATCTGGCACAACGAAGTTTGCTGTGAAAATACCATTACTGTTTGTGGTAGATGAACCTAAATTTGCCTCGTTTACGCCGTCTTTATCCCAAGTTAGGGTAACTGTGCTTTGAGCACTGAAACTGTATCCTTGGATTTCATTTGTTGAACCTTTAATATTTTTTGAAGTCTCGGTTCCTAAAAATGGTTCTGAAAGCATAAACCATGAATAAGCAGAGTTTCCTTCCGAGTCAGTGGCTGTTATGATGTATTCTCCGAAATCTACGTCAGGGATTGTTATAACCGTCTGGAATTCGCCGAAGGCGTTAGTGGCTACAGTTTTCAGTAAAGCTTCAGTTGGTCCACCTAAATCCCATACTATGTCTACGTTAACGTTAGGAGCAAAATTGTTGCCTTCAACATTTACGTCCATACCAACGATTCCAAAGTATTCATCAGAGTAAAATGAAGGCCCGTACACCAAGTAACCTGCCATTGCGTAGCAACCGTCTTCTTGTGTTGCCTTAAAATAATAAATACCTGATTCTAGGCTAGGAATTGCAGCTACAATTGTGAATTCACCATCTTCACCGACATTTAAGTAGTCTATTGGAACATCGTTAAAAGTTACTTCAACATCTTGGTTTGCACCAAAGAATTGGCCTAAAACATTGACTTCTGCTCCAGCAGAACCAGATGTTGAACCTAAAGTTAACAGAGGATTAATAGCGAATAGAGTTGAATCAACTGGGCCATCTATGATTTCAAAGTAACTTCTTGTCGTCACTATTAATTGATAGTAACCTGCTTGATCAATATTCACTATGCCAGATAATTCTATAACTATCGCTCTACCTGAAGGAACCACAACAGGATCATTTAATACGTAACGGAGAACTTGACCGCTGTCAGGGTTATACAGTTGACCTGAACCTAAGTTGAATACTGAAGATAATTCAGCGTTAGACACGTCGAAGCCGTCTGGAAAAAGCACTTCTACAGCATTAATTATTCCGCTGTTGTGGGTAGTAAATATAATTGCATAATCACTTTCTTGGGTTGCTGTTGGATTATAAACTGTTATTGCAGTTGTAGGTTGAGCACTTGCAGGGGGAGATAGTAGAAAAACTGAAAGCAAAAGAATGGTTGTTAATAATGTAGTAAATAATTTTTTATTATTTTTATATTTTATAGGTTTCATTTATTTTTCCTCTACACTGTTTAAACTTTGAATGTTTATTCACTTAAGTTAGACTGTTTATGTATTGAGAAAAACGAAACCTGAAATTTAAAGACATAGGGTAAATCAATCAGATAAAAACTAAATAAAACATAAAATAAGCTGATAAATTAGGGTTTATAGAGAATCAAGTCAGAACCAGAGGATTTTATGGCTAAATTAAGCTGTTTTGCAATTTCTTTAACAGTGTTTCTGTCTAACTCAGAATCCACATTTACAATAACCTGGTAGCCATTAAGTGTAGAACTATCAAAGGTTACAACGTTAACTGGGAAACTATTGTAGACGGTCTTGAGACAAAAAATGGCTTCTTCCTTATGCATATAATCACAAACAGATTTTTTATCAGTGAGATATAAAAAATTGAGCACTCTTAGCACTTGAAAACAGATTGTTCTACAAAAATACATCAGATAAGAGAGCAGTTTATTTAAAAGAAGAACATCAAAAGGACTAATCAAATGTCAATAGGTACAAAAAAAAGAAACAACATAAACAAAAAAATTAATCGGACGTCAAAGCATAAGTTAACTTTTCTATGTTATCAAACATAACGCAATGACCTTTTCCGTGAAAAACCTCCAAGTCACTACATACAACATCTGAAATCAGGTATGCGTTATTAACGGGGCAAGTCAAATCTTCTGAACCATGCCAAACTACAAGTTTACCAGCGGGAACCTGATTTAAAGGTAAACCCCAAGGCTTCATGAAAAGTTGATGCTCCGCTAACACTGCTTTTACACCTGGTTTTCCTTGATAAAAAGCTTCAGCCATCGAATTATACATCAGGTTAAGCCAATTTTTGTCTGCAAAAAATTTTAGGTCTTCCTGGGAGTAAGCGCGAAGCATCTGTTTACCCTGTCTAGAATTTAAAAAAGCTTGGATGTTAGAATTTGCCTTGAGAACACTACGTCTAAGTTGGTTGATGGCAATCCATCCAAAAAAAGGCAGTTTCATAACATAACGAGCAAAGGGGACATTATGTGCTGTGGAAACATCAAAGGGTAAAGCAGGTGAACTAACAAGTACTGTTTTCTTGATGTTTTCTGGATGAAATGAGAGGTAAGCAAGTGCAAAAGGACCGCCGCCGGACCAGCTTAAGATGCTGAATTGTTTGATACCTAAATGATGAATTAGGAAGTTTATGTCGTCGTTGAAATATTGCAGGTTTTTTCTTGGTTTATATGTGGATAGCCCATAGCCGGGGCGGTCAATTCCTATTATCTGTAAGTTTGTTTTGTTTGATAGTTCTTTTAGTAGTAAAACTTCTAGGCGGCTGCTGGCTGTTCCGTGGAAATATATTACAGGGTGACCTTCGCCGAGTGTGCAGTAGCTTAGTTTGCGTTTGTCGGGTAAAGAGATTATTTTGGTGCTCAACCAGTAGCCTCATAGAGTGTTTGAAGGAATTAAGCATATTAGTGTTTTTTAGTTGTTGTAGCTTTGGATCTACTAGGGGATTACCCAGTGGGTAGATTCTGGGATTCCCCAAGTAGATTTGCGGTTTCTCGGTGTTTTCTACGATGGATATATGTATACTACATTTTGTTGTAGTCTTGCTGGTTTGCAGGGTCTTGGGCGGTGTTGAAAGACACCCACACAGGATGGATAATCCAACCATCAATATAAACGTTACCAAAAACCAAGCACTACATAAAATCAACCAAAACTAAACCAAACCTTATATTAAAAGACGACCAAAACCCTCAAGAACCAAAAAACACAAAGGCGAAAAAACAACGACCAAAAAACCGCAACAAACAAAAAACCAAGACATAGTTTACCCACAATACAACAAAAAAGGCATCATAAACATACCAAACACCATACTACAAACATTTAACGCTAACAACAAAAAAGCCAGTTCGCCACTCGAAACCCAAATAGACCCTAAAAACATAAACAAAGTTGTACTCTTAGTAGTCGACGGCTTCGGATACCACCAATTCCTAAAACATAACAAACAAAACAGACTCTTAACCAACCTCACAACAGAAGGCAAAGTTTTTCCTTTAACAAGCGTATTTCCGTCGCAAACAACTAATGCATTAACAACTTTAAGCACAGGTTTAACCCCTCAAGAACATGGACTCTTTGAATACTTCATCTACATGAAAAACGTAGGAGTAATTAACGCATTAAAATTTGAGCGTGCCCACTCTAAAGAAAAAAACAAGACATTAGAAGTTGACCCAGGAAACCTATTTAGAGGAAAAACAATAGCTAACACACTAAAAAATACGGGCATAGACTGTTTTACACACATGAACATAACAAACGCGGGTAATGCCTGCTCCAAACTGATTTTTGAAGGCAGCACAATTATTCCTTCACTAAAACCTTCAGACCTTATTGTTAACTTAAGAAAAAACATAGAGAAAACCAGTGGCAACGCATACTTTTTTGTGCATTTAGACAGTCTTGACACAATTTCACATGAATATGGACCGCAAAGCCACGAGTACCAAGCAGAATTATCCACAATTACTTATTTGATACAAAAAGAGTTAATTGAAAAAGTCAATTCAGAAACAGCCAAAGAAACATTAATTTTAATAACTTCAGACCATGGCGCAGTCGACGTTAACCCAGAAGAAACAATATACATTAAATTGGACTTAAAAAACACATTAAACTTAGAAGTTGAAGACACTAAAAAACCTGTTTCCCCAATCGGGAGCCCCAGAGACATATTCTTACACATAAAAAAAGAGAAGCTAAACTGGACAAAAGAGATATTGAAACAAAAAATTGGGGAAAAAGCAGAAATAATTGATACAGAAGAAGCGGATAAAAAAGGTTTGTTCGGGCTCAAAGAGTCAAGCCAAGAATTTTTAGAGAGAACAGGAAACTTGCTGATAATCCCAAAAGAAAAACAAACAGTCTGGTTTGAAACAAAGAATAAAAGTAGAATCAGCTTTCTTGGTCAACATGGAGGTTTAAACAGTGAAGAGATGCTTGTTCCATTTGCCATAGCTAAACTAATTGACTTAAAAAAATAAAACAGAGAAAATAAAAAAGGCGATATAGACTTTTCAATATCTACCGTATTTTCACCGTTGATTTATGGGTACAAAAACTCGACCCAATTCCCCGATATAATTTGATGCTGGACGAAGAAGAACCGCGTCGTCATATTGTTCTAGTATGTGAGCAACCCACCCGGATATTCTGCTTGAAGCAAAGAACAAGGGGAAGAAATCTTTTGGAACACCTAACGCGTCCATGGCAACTGCGGCGTAGAAGTCAACATTTGGGTAAATCTTTTTTCTTTCATAGACAATGTTTTCTATACTAATGCATTTATTGTATAAATCTGAAGTTCTGTCTTGGTGACAAAAATCTTCAACTATACCACGGAGATGCTTTGTACGTGGATCCTGAGCCTTATACATCCGATGACCGAAACCCATGATTTTTTTGTTTTGCTCTAACAAACCATCAATGTATTCCTCAACTTCTTCTTCAAGGTTGATGTCATCTAGCATATCCATTACTTTTTCGCTGGCACCACCATGTAGAGGACCCTTTAGAGTTCCAATGGCAGAAGTGACAGCTGAGTAGATATCTGAGTTAGTGCTTGCGGTTACCCGAGCTGCAAAAGTAGAAGCATTAAATCCGTGGTCAGCATGAAGTATCATGAAGCGATGGATAACTCTTGTTTCGTTGTCATCTGGTTCTTCGCCTTTAAACATGTAAAGAAAGTTTTTGGCAAAATCAAATTCTTTTTTAGGTTCTGGTGTAGACCTATTTAAACGGCTTCTGTACAAAGTAGCCACTATAGTTGGCACCTTAGCAATTAAGCGAGTGGCTCTTCTAAGGTTTGCATCAGGTGAGAATTCGTTGCCGTCAGGGTCAAATTCTGCGAGATGAGAAACTTCTGTTCGCAAAATACTCATTGGATGAGCATTTTTAGGAGAGTTCTTTATGCTCTCAATTATTGGCTCTGGAAGGTTCATTTCTAAGAATAGCTGCGACCTGAAATCTTCAAGTTCCTGTTTTTTTGGTAGCCTTTGGTGCACAAGTAGATATGCTACTTCTGCATAGATAACGTTCTCTACGAGATTATCGATGTTATAACCTAGATAGTAAAGTAAACCCTTTGGGTCAACAAAACTAAGTTTGCTGTCAGCTGCAGCAACATCTCTTAATCCGCGAACCGTAACTTTTTCTTGAGACATTTTTTTAATCACATCCTTTTAGTATGTTCTGCACACGTAACTTCACCAGTTAAGGCATCCTATGTTTGCGCAGTCGAGCAACTTTACTGTAGGGTATTAAGTGACTGCATTCAAAGTAACGATATGCAGGTTACAAATTCTAAAGAAAATACTGAAAAATCACTTAAAACCTTTTCTATGACATAAAAAAACAATAGCTGTAGTTAATTGTTCAAAAAATCCAACTGGAAAAGCTCAAAAAAGATTTTGAGACGAAGCATGTCCCATGTATTTTAGGTTTTTTCTCATTGAAAACACGCTTCACTGAAGGATCTTTTTCACGTTTATTTTAAGATTGTTTCGTTTGGGGTATGATATCTCAAGTGTAAAATAGTGCAGAATGACATTTTTGGATAACGAAGTTTTTTTATGTACCAGTAACTAATAGTACAGTAAGGAATTATTTGTAATGTCCGCTGTTATTGTTGATGCTTTAACTGGCCTCACAAGAGGCTTGATGTCTGGAACAATCGCGTTCTTCACAGTAATGCTACTATCAATCGTCTATAGATATTTCACTAACGAGAAATTGTCATCGTTTTATGGTATACTTTTTGGTTTAGGTCTTTTAGGGTTTTCAGGAGGATTTGCTTCAATTCTAGATCAACCTAGTTTTGGAGGCGTAATCGAGGTTTTAGTGGTATCTATAGTTGCTGTTTTGGGAGTTAACACTGGAGATAAGATAGCGGAAAAGATGCCAAAAAGAGGCGCATCATCCATATTGGACAGCATTAGAAAAGTTAAACATGAATATTTTACTGTCAAGTTGCCTGATGCGCGATTAATTTATGACATAGCGGGTAAACCCAGAGTTCCTGATTCTCTTAAAGAGGAGTTGGCAATGCGTGAATTCTCTTTACCGAATGATCTTCCTCCTGAAGAAATAAGTAATCGCGTAAAACGTCGTTTAATTACAGATTGGGGTGTAGGAGAAGTAGAATTGGAGTTGGATCAGCATAATAAATTAAGTTATTTAGCTGTGTCAGCTAAAACTCAGGGGTTAAGTGCAGCCATACCGGAACATTCAGTCGCCATCCCTATAGAGTGCCAAGTGATTCCGTCTAACCTTACTCCAGGCGATTTTGTAAGAGTGTTCTTAGAAAAGGGCGAGGTTATTGACAGATGCGAAGTTAAAGGTGTGGACGAAGATCGAAGAACTATAACCATTGTTGCAGGTCTTGATTTACTTGAGAAAATGCGGGGAAAAAAGGCTTCTTTAGTTGTTGCGTTACCTTACGCGGCACATCTTTATTCAGTTATTAGTATAAAGAAGCAGTCAGGTGAAATTGAAGAATTTAAAATGCAGAAAATAATTGATTACCTAAAAAGAGTGGGAATAAGTGATGAAAAGGCAGATAAGATTGTTAAGAAAGTTCACGCTAAAGTGGATAAAATGGATCAGCCTATTCCCACTAGAGTCGTTAAAAATACAATTATAGAAGAATTAGCACAAGAAGATCCTGAAGCAGCTAAAAAATTGCGCAGTTGGAAAATACCCTGGATAGGCCAATTCTGATAGAAAAAAAATTTTAGTAATCCTAATTCAAAAAGAGAAAGGAAAAAGAGGGGATTATTTTGCGTATGCTTCAACCAAATCTCGCGCTGTGATGATACCTGCAAATTTATCGTCTTTTACTACAGGTAATCTGCGAATGTGTTTTAAGGCCATAACTGCAGCAGCTTTGTGAACACTCATTCCAGAGGGAATAGCAACCAGTGGTGATGAACACTCAGGTCCAACTTCAGTAAACAAGGGTCTACCCATAGCTAGGAAATTTGTTAGAAGATCGCGTTCAGTGAAAATCCCAAATGCTGTTCCTTCACGAGTAATAATTACACTGCCGATACGTTGTTTACCCATCATTCCTGCAATACTGATAACAGATGTGTTTTCGTCAGCTAAAACAATTTGTTTAGTCATGAAGTCATCAACTTTAACTTCGGTTTCTGGAACTTCAGGTAAACTCTTTATCAAATCAGATGATGTTATTACGCCTACAAGTTTTCCAGCGTCAAAAACTGCGAGTCTACCTTTATGTTTAATCATTGCCTGAGCCACTTCTTTTATTTTCGCAGAAACAGAAATACCTGTTATTGGATAAGACATAACGTCTACAACTTTTTCGTCTTTCAGAAATAGGCCGAGGGCTAAAACTTTGCTTAGTAAATCGCGTTCAGTAACTATTCCAACAGGCGTTTTATAGTTTATTACAATTAAGCTTCCGATGTGTTTTTCACCCATTATTCGGGCCGCTTCGTCTAGAGATGTCTCAGGAGTTATAGTTACAACGTCTTTGCTCATCAATTCTTTTGCAATTCTATAACGTGGCAGGTCGCGTTTGTACTGTTCATAAGCGATGTCAACAACACCAGGTAAAGTTCTTTTTACATCTTGAGGTGTCGCCAAAAAGAATACCTCCATATATTATCAGGTGAAAGACCTAATTAAGTTTCCCGCATTATAGTAAACTGGATTAGTTTTGGTTGTTTGAACTATTTTTTTACTGTTTGAGATTTAGGTTATTGTAATTGTTTAAGAATAAAAAAGGACAAACTAAATAATTAATGATGTATACAATTTATTGTTGCTAACCTGTAAGAAAAATACCTAAAAGGTCTATTACATGTTTAAAAAGTCGCTTAGTGAAAAGACGAAGCGTAAAAGAGGTATTGGAGACCAAAATCAAGAAACTAATGAGGTTATTTCAGAAAAGGAAATTTCAGAGTTAACCCTCAAAAGGCTACATACTTTAGGTAATCAAAAGTTTGGTTCATACCCTTACAGTAACTATTTTAACCGTTGGCTTGAAAACGTAAAAGATGTATTATTAGAGTTTGAATCCCACCCAAATATAAGTGCAGATGATCAGTATCTAAAAGAAAGAATACAGATACTCTCTAATATTGAGTTGCAGCTTGAAGATAAACGTCGAAGAGAATCATTAGTTGACCATGAAAACAACAAGTTATCAGAGTACAAAATGCATCTTAAAGAAATTGATGACGAATATTTGATTTCTGCAAACATTATTAGGCAGCAAAAAAACTTTGAAGTTAAACGTCTACAAAAAGTATTAGACGAATTGAAAATAGAACAGAATAAAGTAATTAGAATGAAAACAGGATTTCTTCGAGGCATATCCAAAAAAGATAGAGAACAAAAAGAAATCGAATTAATTCAGAAAATAATAGATAAACAAAAAGAAATGGAATTAATTCTACTGGATTTTGGAGCTAAACAGAAGAAGCTTAGAGAGGATTATGAAATAAAAAAGGAACCTCTGTTTGAAAAAATTAAACATTATCAGAAGCTAATAAGAGACACAGAGTCCGACAGCTCCTTAGAGGACAGGTGGTTTACCTGTGAATCACTAGTAGATTTAGTGAACACTTTTCTGCAGAGAAAAACAACACAAACAAACTAATCTAAAACGCTTTTAAGGAAAAAGCAAATGTGCAAAGGAAGAACATAATTTTATGTGGAGAGGCTGAAATGGACCTTGAACCCACTAAGGTCTGCACCGAAGGATTTTAAGCCGATCTTTACACACTTTTTCCTATTGCTTGACTGAATTAAGATAATTCTTTTAAAGTAGTACTTTCCATTATTTGGTGGATTGTCATCATGACAAGCGTAGTAAAAGTCACCCGAAAGGGTCAAACAACCATCCCGGTTGAAGTTAGGCAGCAACTGGTAATAAAGGAAGGGGACAAACTTTTGGTCGAAGCCACCGAACATGGGCAAGTGCTCCTTACGCCAATCAGAAAACTTGAAGATTGCGCGGGGATTTATTCAAAGTACGCAAAGCCCGAAGAGATGAAGAAACATATTGACAAGCTTAGAGAGGAATATTAAGCTTTGAAAACGGTTCTTGATAGCCGATTTATAATGGAACTTTTTTACTCCGCTAGCGATGAAATCAAGCAAAAGACTTCAAGAAAAATAAGAGAAATGATCCAGCGCAAGGAAGGAGTTCTCCCTACAATCGTCATCAGCGAAATTGTGCA
>JAAZBP010000145.1 GCA_012513715.1 Thermoproteota archaeon
GAAAACGCTCTTTCTGTATTCTGGTTACATAGAGCACATCTATCTGTGGTATTATACCCTCTAGTGTTGAGTTTTCGGTTACTTTGATTCTGTTTTTAATTGTTTGAAGAACATCTTTGCGCATTCGAAGATTTTCAGGTGAAACCAGATATAATTCAATATTGTAAAGTGATAAAGCATAAGCAAGCGAATGAACAGTTCGTCCATATCGCAAGTCACCTAGTAAAGCGATTTTTAAGCCATCTATTTTTCCCTTGTCTTTACGAATAGTGCATAAGTCAATAAGTGCCTGTGTTGGGTGTTCTTCAGCTCCTGTACCTGCGTTAATGATCGGAACACTTGAGAAGTCTGCAGCTAACTTTGCCGAACCTTCAAGACTATGCCTAAGTGCAATTACATCTGCATAATTCTCGACTGTACGTATAGTATCTGCAATATTTTCACCTTTACGCGCAGATGTCAAATCTGGTTCTGCGAAACCAATATAGCTTCCACCAAGTTTCAGAATTGCAGTTTCAAAACTTAGACGAGTACGAGTGCTTGGTTCAAAGAACAGTGTTGCCAAAATTTTACCTTTAAGAATTTCTGAACCTGTTTTTGCGTAAGGTTCCATGTTTTTGGCCACATCCAAGATATGATTGATTTCTTGTTGGCTAAAGTCTTCAATTGATATTATGTCTCTGCCTTCGAAATCCAATTTAGCGGCACCTAGAACAAAGAGAGTCTGAAACTTCTAATTAACATTTGTATAAAAAACCTCAATCACTTATCTTATTGCATCAACTTATAACGTGGATTGTTAGAGATTTAAGCTAAAGCAAACAATACCTTAAGCGTTTTTAAATCAGGCATAGAGTCACTTTACCACTTTCCTATGTTTTCAACTATTATCTAACTAATATCACAGTGCAAGATAATGAACGCGTTACTTTTTCGCTTATGCTACCCACGAAGATGCCCTTAAATTTACCTATACCTCTATGTCCTAGTACAACAACATCAAAATTACCCTCATTTGCAGCTTCAATAATTGCAGACGCTGGATTACCCTCTTTTAATATTGCTGAAATAGAAACGTTAGGTTTAATTTTTTTCGCATGAATTGTTGCTTTGTTTAATACCTCTTCATGAAATTTTCGTAAATCTCTAGCTACAACTACCATATTGTCGTTAGTGTAAGGCGCAATTTCAGGGGGAACAGACACTACACCTGATGATTCACTAACATTCATAATCGTTAATTCAGCACCAAATTTTTCTGTGAATTCTAAAGAGAAATCCAGGGCTCTGTATGAATTTTCTGAGCCGTCAACTGCAACTAAGACCTTTTTAACCAAATAATCTGCCTCTATCCACGTATTGCTCTTTCTTAACCATAAGCTTTTCTGCAAGAAATTTAAATAACTAAATGTTTTACCCTTATTGAACTAAGGATATAAGGATGATATGTAGTTATCTATTAAACAAATACTCTGGGTGTCTACCTATAACCAGACATAAACAAATCCTTACGTTAATACTGACTGCTTTGGTTGTATTATCGTTATTCTACCTTCCGTTTAGTCTAAACTTTGTACGAGCTGAAACTGACCCAGCTTGGAGTACTCTATCATCAATGCCTACTCCCCGAGCAGGTTTTGGTTTAGCAGTTGTCAACGGAAAAATCTACGCTATCGGAGGAATAAACTCAGATAATGTGCCTCTTCGTACTGTTGAAGAATATAATCCTGTAACAGATACTTGGACGACTAGATTATCTATGCCTACAGCTAGAAGCGGATTTGCTGTAGCTGTTTATAATCATAAAATCTATGTTATTGGTGGCACAGTTGGTGATGGTTACGTAGGAAACAATGAGGTTTACGATCCAGTTACTAACACTTGGACAACTAAAGCCTCTATGCCTACGCCGCGAGCTGACTTATGTGCTTCCACGATTGACGGTAAAATCTATTTGATTGGCGGTAAAAAATATTCAAGTTCAGCTCCATTCTACATAGAAACTGACACAAACGAATGTTATGATCCTGTTAGTGACATTTGGGAAACAAAAACACCTATTCCCACGGCAGTTCAAGGATACGGTTGTGTAGTTGTAGATAAAAAAATTTTTGTTATTGGCGGTTCAAGGGAACCCACTTCGCCAGGTACATCTATTACAGTGAACAACAATCAAGTTTATGATTCTATAACTGATAAATGGTCAACTGCAGCGTCGCTTCCAACTGCGACCAGTTATGGGGCAGCAACTGCAACTCAGGGTTACTTAGCTCCTCAAGGAATATATTATGTAGGTGGCTTTACTGGAGGTGTTTTTACCGGTCAAGTTAAAATATTGACTTTATCTAATAACTCATGGAGTATAGCTGAATCGATGCCTACCCCCAGAGGGTATTTGGGGCTAGTAGCTGTCAATGACATGTTATACGCAATAGGTGGTTTTGACGGAACAGACTACTTAAGCGTTAACGAACGCTACAAACCCGTAGGTTACGGGACAGTTCCTCCAAAAATCAGCGTCCTTTCTCCAGAAAACAAGACTTACACCGTAACAACTTTAGATTTTACTATTAACCGTGATGTTCAATGGATAGGTTATAGTCTTGACGGAAAACAAAATGTAACAGTCACATCTGGGCTTCAACTTAGTGGTCTTACTCATGGGCCACATCACATTACAGTATATGCTAACGACACTTCAGGTAACATGGCTGTCTCTGAGACTGTTCATTTTTCGGTTGATTTAATCGGTCCTGAGATTATGATTTTATCTCCTAAAAATCAGTCCTACGATACAACCGATATGCAATTAACTTTTACTATTAATGAACCTGTAACTTATTTAGCGTACATTTTAGATGATCAAGAAATTGTGCCTATAGTTGGTAATGTTACTTTAGTGGCTTTGTCAAATGGCGCCCATCGATTAACTATTTATGCAATCGATGAACTAGGTAACACTTCCAACGAGACTATTTATTTTTTAATAGCGACTTTTCCAATTTTAGCTGTTATTGCTGCAGTAGTAATAATAATTATAATGGTGGCTATAGGTTACATACTTTTTAAACGTAGATATTAATAATCAGTTAGAAAAAATTTTAAGTAACCTGGCAGTTTCTCCCTTGAGAAGGTGAAACTTGTGGGCTACAAAATCGATTATGCTGCTGGTGAACGTGTAGGCTGCTCTTCTCAAATCAATATTGCAGACCGCATCTTTTATGTTAAACTTTATTCTGGAGCTGTTCCCAAATTTTTTTCTGCGGATCAGCAGGGTGTGATTGAAAAAGAGATTTCACAAAATGAATTTGAACTTTGGTTAAATGTTTTAGCGGATAATGAAAAAGAAGTTTCAGAAATCCAAATGAAGCTCTCTTCGGGGAAAAAATTCTAAATATCCCTGCGATTTTTCATTTATTAACAAGGAATAACAGTTGGTTAAAGCGTTAAATTTTATAGCAGTATTTACTTTCCTTGATTTATAGTGAAGACTTATGAATGTTCATTTATTACCTTGGGATTCCAGTTGCAACTTAGTTGAAGCTGCGAACAGGCTCTATGATGAAGCGGGAACTTTTGATTGTATAGAAAAAAATGATTTAGTAGCAATTAAACTGCATGTAGGCGAATTAGGAAACCCCTATTATGTTCAGCCTGTTTTTATTCACGAAATAATAAATAAAGTTAAATCTTTAGGTGGAAAACCTTTCTTTACTGACTCCAACACTTACTATCTAGCACAACGTCACAACGCCTATGACCATATGGTTACTGCTTTAATGAACGGCTTTAACATGGCGCCTTTCATAGTGGCTGATGGCTTAAAAAGTGAAAACTTTCAACTTGTAAAAACTAAAGGTGTACTAGACGAAATCGAGGTTGCAGGTGCAATTGCACAAGCGGATGCAATGATTGTAGTTTCTCATTGTAAAGGTCATGAACTAAGTGGTTTTGGTGGTGCAATAAAAAATTTGGGTATGGGCTGTACATCGCGTTCTGGAAAACTTCGGCAGCACCGAGTTGTAGACCTAATGGTTGACGCTTCAAAATGTATTGGCTGCGGTAAATGCAGAAAAGCTTGTCCATGGGGCTTCCCAGGGATAATTGAGGGAAAAGCTCATATTACCTCAGAAGGTTGCATGCGTTGCTCTTTATGCGCAAGTTCCTGTCCTACAGACGCGATAAGTCTGATTGGAAAAAATAAACTGGGCAAAGCTATCGCTTCAGCAGCTTTTGGTGTGCTTTCAACTTTTGAACCAAAAAAAGTTTCTTACATAAGCTTTGCAAAGGATATCACTGAATTTTGTGATTGTTTACCCAATCCCGGGAAGATTATGTTAAGTGATGTTGGAATTTTCTCTTCAAAAATGCCTGTTTCAATCGACGCTGCCTTTTTAAATTCAGTAAATTACAAAGTATTCAATGCAGCATCTAATGTGGATTGTATGGTTCAGGTTCAAGAGGCAAAGACTTTAGGACTTAAAGGTGAACTCAATCCAAAAATCGAAATTTTCCATTAACATGAGCTAAAAAACTGTTAAAAAACTATAAGCCTTCTAAAAACCGGAAAAAAGAAAACATACTTCAGAAACTATTGCATTAAAAAAGGAAAGTATTGCCTTCTTGATTTCAGAGTTGATTGTCCCTTGTCTATAGTCTATCTAAGGCAAATCTTAGTGTTTAAATATTTGTTTGGCATGTTGGAATGTTCAAGGTGGGGTCGTAGTCCAGACAGGTTAAGACGGCGGGCTCCAGAAAGCAAATCTCGGGTTTGCTGACTCCAGTGTGAGGATGACGAATCTCTGGAGCGGTCTTAGAGAAACCCGCAAAGATAGACTTAGTGTCGTCTTGGGTAAAGGTCATCGGTTCAAATCCGGTCGGCCCCACCATTCCTGACCTGAAAAGGTACTGCTTTTTCTCTTTTTTAGCTATTTTCCCTCAGCGGCGGCTTTGATTTTTTTGGTTATTTGATATAAGTAATTTTAGTATAAGCTAAATAGAGTTAAAATAGCCTGTAATATTTAATATTGCTATGATCTACTGTAAACATATTCAAGCTTTTATAGATGGAGGAACTCAAAAAATGCTGGTCAGACCGTTTTCTCCAACAATTTTTCAGTCTAAAAACTAAAAGTATATAAGGGAACACTCAAGTGTAATGCTGGGCTTGCCGGCCAAAGGACACGGGTTCCACCTGATCCCATTCCGAACTCAGAAGTTAAACCGTGTTCCGTTTCCAGCTGTAGTGTGGTCTTAGGCCACGTGAACCTGGGAAAGCTGGCAACCTATTTTTTAGCTTAATTTTTAACTTGGATTTGGCATAGCTTTATTACTTACCAATAATAGTTTTTGGAGAAGTGGTGCTTTAATGAGCTTTATTCCCGGATACGAGACTACAATTTCACAAATCGTTAGTCGAGGAACTGACTATAGTTATGCTCAATTGGGTCTATTAGGTGGAGACTCTGCTATAACCCAAATTCTCAGTCTAGTGTTTTACATGTTCTTTATAGTATTCATCTTCTACGGTCAACGCATTCAAATGTATGTAATGATTCGAGAAGTTGAAAACAGTCTTCATAAATTACGTGTAATTAAAGACGAAGGCAAAAAAATAACTATAGATGCCATAAAAGAACTTGGTAAACCAGAAATCGATCCTGCCCCACGTGTTGATCGTTATTTGGACTACTTTACAATTAG
The DNA here is from genome assembly GCA_012513715.1 of Thermoproteota archaeon. Classification (GTDB taxonomy): domain Archaea; phylum Thermoproteota; class Bathyarchaeia; order Bathyarchaeales; family Bathycorpusculaceae; genus Bathycorpusculum. Next base: position 5,704 of record JAAZBP010000145.1, read on the forward strand.
TCCTCAAAGCATGGATCCAGCTGGTATAGTGAACAAGTTAGATCATATACTAGATGTAAGGGACGAAAGGCTCAAAGAAGAAGTTAAACTAATGGCTCCATCACTTTCTGAAGATGAAGTCCAAATCAACAACTTGGAAAATAC
>JAAZBP010000146.1 GCA_012513715.1 Thermoproteota archaeon
ACATACTACTTTTTTTATAGGTAAAAATAAAAAATAGGGTTAAAAAAGTTTAACCCATAATGGCTTTAAGATCTTCGTCAGCAGTTTTTATCGGCATTATGTTGAATTTTTCTACAAGCACTTTGAGAATGTTAGGTGTTATAAATGCAGGTAAACTTGGACCGAGACGAATGTTTTTAACGCCTAAGTGCAGTAGTGACAACAAGATTGCAACAGCTTTTTGTTCATACCAAGATATAACCATCGAGAGAGGTAAATCGTTGATTTCTACTTTGAAGGCTTCAGCTAATGCCTGAGCAATTTTTACTGCAGAATATGCATCATTACATTGTCCAATGTCAAGTAGCCGCGGAATGCCATCAATTGATCCAAGGTCTTTGTCAAAGAAACGGAATTTACCACAAGCTAAAGTTAAGATTATTGTATCTTTAGGTGCTTTCTCAACCATTTCTGCATAGTAACTTCGGGAGACCTTAGCGCCGTCACATCCCCCTACAAGTATAAAACGTTTGATGTGACCAGCTTTAACTGCTTCAATTACTTTTCCTGCAACATTTAATACTGCATTTCTGGCGAATCCAACTAGTACAGTTTTTCCTTCTGCATCTTCTTGAAAACCTGGCAGTTCTAAAGCTCTTTTTATTACAAGTGAAAAATCTTTGCCACTTATGTGTGTCACGCCTGGGTAGCCAACTGGTCCGGTAGTAAAGATATTTTCTTTGTAACTTTCAGCGGGTTTTTGTATGCAGTTAGTAGTCATGAGTATTGATCCAGGGAATTGGGCGAATTCTTTTTGTTGATTAAACCATGCAGTGCCAAAGTGGCCGTAGAAGTGAGGGTAAGCTTTAAGTTTTGGGTATCCATGGGTTGGCAACATTTCTCCGTGAGTGTAAACGTAAATGCCAGTGTCTTTAGTCTGTTCCAATATTTCTTCTAAATCAATAAGGTCATGTCCTGAAACAAGTAGAGCTTTTCCTTTTTTGTGTCCTAGCGGAACTTTTGTTGGAACTGGGTGGCCATATTTTTCAGTGTTACCTGCATCAAGGAGTTCCATTGCGCGGATGTTAATTTCACCGCATTTGAAAACTAAAGCTGTAAATTCGTTTACGCCAAGTTTTTTGTTAAGTGGTGCAGCGAGACCTTCATAGATAAAATCGAAGACTTTCAGGTCTTTCTTATTCAATAGATAGGCATGGTATGCGTAAGCTGCGACTCCTTTCAACCCAAAAGTTAGAAGCCATTGAAGTGAATGAACATCAGGATCCATTGTGGAATCAGAGTTTATTCCAACACTTTTTCCCTGTTTAACCATACCTTCAGTGGTAGATTCTAATTGCAGTAAAGTGTTTTTGATTTGTACTTTTTGTTGCAGGTCATTTCTATAGGTTTCAGCTTTCTTTATGTATTCGATGATGTCTTGTGTGTCAAAGTTTACGTTTGTTAATGTAGCGAATAATGCTTCTGCAGTGAATACATCTACTTTTTCATCAACAAAGCCGGTTTTTTTAGCTTGAAGAGCGACCCGACTTAGTTCTCTTAGCTTGTAAACGAGGAGGTCTTGGAGATTTGAGACTTCAGCTGTTTTGCCGCAGACGCCAGCTATAGTGCAACCTTGTCCTTTTGCTGTTTGTTCACATTGATAACAAAACATTTGATTTTGACTCATACAGTTATCACTGATAGATAATATGAGTGATTTTCTTAAATAGCTATTTCCCCTCATATATTAGGGATATAATTAAACAGAATTAAAACTATCAATACCTTTTGAGCGTAATTTAATGAAAATTAAAGCTGAAGAAAAACAAGTTAATAACGCGACTAATCCGCCCAGAGGGAATTCAGGAACAACCATCAAACTACCCGCATTTCCAGTTACAGCAGAACTTGAAAGATATTCAGTATCACCCTGGAATTCTGCTTTCACCGGATACCCCCCATTTTCCAAGTCTTCAGGTACAATCCAATTATAGTTGTAAGTCCCATCAGATGAAGTTGTAGTTGAACCTATTGAATTCCAATTTGCACCATCATAATATGTAAGAGCAACATTTTTACCGGCTATACCTGAACCACCGCTTGACAAAATCCCCGAGATGATGGTTGTAGTGGAACCACTAACAGAGCCGAGGGTACAGGATATTGTCATGGCTGTTTCTAAAACAGGACTTAAACCGTAATTTGCTATTACAGTTGTATCTGAAGACGGCACAGTGAATGTTCCTGATGCCCCAGTTAAGCCGTTGCCGTTTGTCCATCCTGAAAAATAGTATGTAGTATAAGGCCAAAACACAAGTGCAACGGGTGTTTCTACACTTACTGAATGAGTTGAACCAGTAAACCAGTAGAACTTGGGGATGTAATTTTTTGTATAATACTCTCCGTCTATTGTAATTATGTCTGCATTGTAATTGCCTAAGCCAGCTATCTCGAATTCTACAAAAACTTTAGGAACCACTTCATAGTTGGCGGTAACAGTGACATCATAGTTTGGAACAACAAAAGTGCCAGAAACACCTACTAAGCCGTTGCCGTTTGTCCAACTAGAAAAACGAAATTTATCCGGATACCACTCTGCCTCAGTAACCTCCTCAACTACGCTTACTTGTATAGTTGAACCTGGCATATACGATTTAGTTTGAAGATTATTTTTAGTATACGTTTGCCCATTAATTGTAATTATGTCTTTGTTATAATTGCCTACACCATCAATCATAAATGTAACATTAACTTTCTTCCCAGAGGTTACTGTAGCGTCTACTTGGGGAACCAATAATGAGAAAGACCCAAGAACAAAAATCGAAATTATGAGTAAGGTTACAATTTTTGTTTTCATTAACTGACGTTACCTTTTTGTGATTCTGGTTTAATAATACGCCATATAGAATTTGGAATAAAAAAGATAGTTCTAAAACATCCAATATATCGAGTATGGAAATATACTTCCGAAGTAAACAGATGTGCCTTTATTATTTGAAAGAAAAATCCACTGTTCACTACTCTCGCCTATACTCTTAAACCGCAACGGATTCTCTAAGACCATTTGTAAACTTTCCTAATTGATTATTAATTGCACAATTAACAACAAAAAGAAGTTGACTCAAAAGAACAGCATCGTTGGTTGAACCGAAGATTATATGTGGTTCAGCATAAAAGGGTAATAACAGGAAATACACCAAATTAAAAATTAAAAGATTATAGCTAAAAAAGATGCTATCAAGACGTGGAGGGAAAAAATTATGTCATTGCAATCTAAAGCGAAAGTCTATATCCAAAGAACTAAAGCAAAGGATTCAACTGCGTCAATTCGTGTTGCATGTATTGGAGACAGTATAACTGAGTTAAGTAACTACCCAAATCAGCTTGCTAACATTTTGGGTGACCAGTACATAGTTGGAAATTTTGGCGCATGTGGAACTACTGTTTTAAATGATTCTGGAAGCCCCTACAGGTTTACAGAAGCACATAAAGAAATAGCTAAATTTCAACCAGATATTATTATTAGCATTTTAGGCACAAACGATGCCAGTCCAAGTTTTGAACACAATTTAGGGTTTTTTGTTAATGATTATGTACTATTGCTTCAAGAATTTAAAAACCTCCCAAGCAAACCAGAAGTCTTCATAGCTAATCCGCCACCAATTTTCAGCGAAATTCTTGGGTTAGACCCTGAACTTTTAGAAAAAATTATAATTCCCGCTATAACAGAAACATCAATAAAAACATGTTTACCAGTGATAGATGTGCATTCAGCCATGAATAAGCAAGAGTATTTTTTTGATGGTGTTCACCCTAGCATAGAAGGAGCAAGAGTAATCGCCCAAGAAGTGTATAAATCAATTATATAATTACAAACTGAAGTTAGTTTAAGACCGTATAACATTTTTAATTAATTGTCTTGGTTTACAATAACTAGAAACTTCTAACAGATTCAAGCTAAACTGCTTCATTTGACCGTAAAGTACATTATTAGCTATGTATTAAAACGCAAAGATTTCCTTGAAAAAAGATACAAAAACAAAGAAAACAGCAGTTACTCTTCTAACAGTAATGTTAATTGCCTTGTCGTGTACAGCTCTAATAAACGCAAGTGTTACAAATTACTTATCTAATATAACAAGGGTTGCGTGTGTCGGTGACAGCATAACTCAGGAAAGCGAGTATCCAAGTAAACTTCAGAAATTATTAGGGACCAACTATGAAGTGAAGAATTTTGGTGTTTCAGGTTCCACTGTTTCAGTTGAATCCAAAATACCATATGTTAATCAACCTCAATTCAAATGGGCTGTTGAATATGAACCAAACCTTGTTTTCATATTGTTAGGGACTAATGATGCTAACCCAGAAATTGCCTATGACGTAGAAGACCTTGATGATGACTATAGCATAATAGTCAATGCATTTCAACAGTTACCTAGTAAGCCGCAAATCATATTGATAAAATCTCCCCCTATATTCACTGATAACTGTTCATACAATAATACAAGACTGGTCACTGATGTGATTCCACAAATCGAGTATTTTGCAGAACAAATGAATCTAACTACAATCGACCTCTATGGCGCCTTGGAAAACCGTGTTGATTGCTTTTCTGATGGAGTTCACCCAAATGATAATGGCTCAACAATTATTGCTTCCACCATCTACAATGCCATAAATGACGCTCGTGAGGGAAAAACTAGCAGCAAATAAGTTCCACAATTTTATAAATGATTCTTAAATCAGATAAAAATATCCATCAACAAATTTTGATACATAAAAATTTATTTGCAGAAGTACTTGAAATATAATTGACAAAGCGAAATTGAAAGTCAATTCAAAATGTCAACCCAAATTTTCCCAGAACACCCAATAAAGCAGAGATTTACTAAAAGTAACTTTAAAAAAACTTTCAGTGAGTATTATCCTCTATTAAGTATTTTAATTGGTTTTGTAATAGTCGCAATTTTTTTGGGTCCATATAACAATGGAGATACAGCTTGGGAATATGAGGCAGCCACAGGAGTACTTGAATATGGTTTACCATATGCAAACGGAGCCTATCTAATAGATCAACCTCCTATTGGTTTTTATATCCAAGCTTTATTCTTCAAAATTTTTGGACTTTCATTCGAAAAAGGAACATTATTGGTTATGTTTTTTGGATTAGGATGTATAGTTTTAGTACACGAAATTGGCAGACTCATTTACAACAAGGTAACCGGGTATTTTGCTGCATTACTTTTTGCTTTCAGCCCATGGCACCTTATTCTTTCTAGAAGTTTTCTGATAGACACACAGTGCCTATTTTTTAGTCTACTTAGCCTAATGTTTGGGATAATGGCTATTCGTCGTAGCTCATTCAGACTGTTCGTACTCTCAGGAATTATTTTTGCTGTTGCTTTCACAACAAAATTGTATGCAATCTTTGTTTTAATTCCTCTTGCAGCATTTTTCTTCTATTATCGCATTAGAAGAATTTGGTCAACACTGAAATGGTGGGTCGCTTTTGCGCTACCAGTAATTCTTACGTCGTTAATTTGGTATATTGCAATAACTGAACAGGGAATTAAATCAATAATTATGCATACTGATTTCTATATACAGAGTCCACTTTGTGTTGAGTCTTCTTATTTTTTTATAGCGAACTTCGTGATTAATTATGGTTTGGGATGGTTTTTTGTAGATGCAATTTTGTTATCACTAATAATAGGCTTGGTTGATAGGTGGTTATTGGGCAAGTTTATCCTTTTTGATATGGTCTGCATTACTACAATAATGGTTGTTTTGGGAATTGATGCTTATTTGGGGGTGACATTAAATCTTAAAGCGCCTTACCTAAACGCAATTAAATATTGTTATCAGGCTCTACCTTTCTTTGCTTTGTTGGCTGCTTCACTGATGAGTAAAAGCTTCGCATTGTTTAGTTTAGCTAAAACTAGAAAAAAGCTATACAAAACAATAATGCTTATTTTAGCGTCTGTTGGCAGTGTTTTAGTAATAGCGGCCTTATTATACAATCTGTATTTTACAAATTTATTCTCGACCTGGGACTACATTATTTTTAGAGTGGAACCTAACGTAAACTGGGGTTATTCACTTTTTAATTCGGTGCCAATTAGCGTTGGCAGTTTACAGATGACAGTGCAAAACATAGGATTCATTTTTGCTCTTTCTGGGATTCTATGGTTTAACAGGGGAATAATACGACGTTTTCTGTTAAAAGCTAAAGAAACCCATAGAAATGAGCATGGTTAATATTGAAAATATAGGGTTAATTATTTTTGTGTTTTAAATCTAAATGGTACTTTCACTGGTTTTTACTAAAATAGTTTTGATGATGGGTAGATTTAAGATTAGAAGGTTGTTTACAAAGTCTTATCTATTTGTTTTCTACTTAAAGAAATGGATGCACAATGCAAACTGACACTGAAAAACAGATTAAACAAGACCTCTTAACAGAAATACAGACCTTGGAGCATAATTATAGAGTGATGTCAGGGTTTATTTCTGGAAGCGATTATGACCCTGCGACTATCGGCAACAGTATTCAAACCTTTAAGGATAGCCTTAGTCGATCTAGCGCCTTTGTTTTAGCATTATACAACCTGAAAGGTAGAAGAGTGAATATTCCATGGGAATCCCTTTTTACTAATTTAGATTATGCGTTAGCAACTTTATCGGTTTCAGCTTCCACTAAACAAAGGGATGCGGTGAGAGTTATTTTATCTATGTCAAAGAATCAGATTGAACAAGTAATTGCCTACTTTTCGGCATTGAAAGATTCGTTGACCAAATAATACTTAAGGAAATAAAATATCATTAAAGCGAAAGTTGCAAAAAAAAACAACCTATAATTTTTACTCAAAAAAACATCACAGACAGTTTTATAAGAATTTTTGTAGTAACTTGAAATGAAACGAGTAAAACAGATGAAGAAATAGTTTTAACTGCAAAGAGTCCAGAAACTACCATTTTAATTTCTCTTTAGGGGTTATCTCATTTTTCAGAAACTAAAAGTTAACTAAAAGGTAAACAAGTAACTTTTTCACTATAAAGTTAAGTATGGCTTAAACAAAATATTTCTGAAGACACATGGCTTACTTACGTGATGAAAAAGAAAAATTGGAAATTGATTTCTCGTTAGGTAAAGTTTGGGCAGCGATATCCAAAGCTGTAAAAGAGCTGGAGTGGACTATTCAAGAGCAAAATAACTCTGACTACAAATTGAAAATTAAAACTAAACCAGGTTTTTTAGCTTATAGTTCAATTTTTCACATTGAAGTAAATTCTGTTGATGAAAACAAAACACACATGACAGTGTATGCTGAAACACCAGTAACAACTATAACAGCAATGGCAGATTTTGGCAGAACAAGAGACAGAATAGACCGCTTTATCGAAGCTTTAGCTAAACAAATGAACAAAGAAAAAAACAAACAGCTTACTGCCCAAAAAAATACAGATAACAAAGATAAAGAGCACAGCCACCAATAAAAAGTCAAATATGGTGAACCTTTGAACTGTTTGTATAATAGACCTTAGTTTCAATTAGAATTTTAGGGCTGAATCGAAGGTTTTATTAGTATATACGCCCAATATTTGGCTTTTAGGTTGATTGCATGCTAAATTACAGCGTGTTATCCAAGAATCCCCTGCACTTCAGGAATTTTTCAGGACTCCAAACACAAAAATTTGAGACCCTAAACTCCCAGATAAAAGCAAAATACCCAGCATTCGAACAAAAAAGACTGCAACGCAAAGACAGAAAAAGAGCAGTAGGCGCAGGCCACCCCTTCGTTTTGCCATTAACAGACCGCCTGCTAATGCTGCTAATCTACTACCACATGTACCCATCCTCAACTCTGCTAGGCTACCTGTTTAATGTAAGCCAAACCAGCGTACTCAAAAGCATCAAAAAGCTAGAGCCTCTTGTTAGCGAAGTACTGCCTCTGCCAAAAAAGCAATATGACAAGGTCAGGCGGCTGCAGTCAATTGAGGAAATCGAAGCAATGTTTCCCGGTTTTAAGGCTTTTCTGGACGCAACCGAACAGGAGATCCCAAGACCCAAAGCCAAGCGGAAGCGTAAGACGCATTACAGCGGCAAAAAGAAACGTCACACCGTGAAAACTCAGCTAACCGTCAACAAAGAGGGGTTGATAATCCATAAGACCCGCCATGTCAAAGGAAGCATGCATGATTATGCCCTCTACAAGCGTAGTCACCCTGTGTTGCCAAGCACCGTTGAGGTGGGTTTAGATATGGGCTATGTTGGAGTCAAGGATGATTATCCCAAGCTGAATTGTGCTTTGCCTTTTAAGAAGAAAAATCCTGGTCGCGGCAAGGTCGGTGTTGGGGCGCAGGAGCTTTCAGTTGAGCAGAAAGCCTTCAATAAGGTGTTGTCGTCGGAGAGAGTGGTTGTTGAGCATACAAACAGTCGGGTGAAGAAGTTTCGCATATTTGGGGATGAGTTTAGGAGCCGTCTTAGGCGTTATGACTTGGTTACTGACATAGTTTGCGGTTTGGTCAACTTTCGGATCGGTGGCAAATTAATTATCTAAAACCAGTAGACAGCGGCAAATCTCCAACTCAATTTAGCCAATTTAATAGGGACTAAGGTCTAATGTTTATTCAAGTCTAAAATAAACAAAATCAGTAAGTTTTAAAAAAGAAAAAGGGTTAAGCCTGTAAACTGGTTGCAGTAGTCTCTTTAAATAATCGATTACAAATTCAAAGGCACAGGAGAATATTAAAAGTGCATTTGGAAGAGATGAAAAAAGAAATTGAAAATTTAGTCATCACTAAAGGATTCTACAACAAACTTGAAGATATACCAAAGAAACTATTGTTCGCTTTCATAGAGTTAGGTGAAGCTAGTGACGCCTGGAAAAAAGGGCTCCCCCAAGAAAAAATTGCTGAAGAATTAATAGATGTAGTTTTCTATATACTTGACACTAGCCGTTTAGCTTGCCCAGATATGAATATGGATGAAGTATTCAAGAAAAAACTCGAAAAAAATTTCAGTAGACCCTACCAGTATGGAGAAGGACACCGACATAAATAAATTGAATTCACAGATAAACAGCTGTAATGTTTTTATTGTTAATACGAAAATGTGCTGTTGAAGACAATTGGAGTATATTTATCCACTAAATGTTTGCTTTGAATGTAATGGTTGTGGTTTATGCTGTGGTGACACAGAACATAAAACAAGGCACATTTTGCTTTTAGATAGTGAAGCCAAAAACATTTCAGCCCATACGAATTTATCAATTGAAAAGTTTACACAAGAAAACCACAGCAAAGAACCTTATGTTTACGAAATGAAAAAGTCCGATGAAGGTAAATGCATTTTTCTAAAAGATAACTTATGCCTAATTTATCAAGATAGACCGTTAATATGCAGGTTTTACCCTTTTGAGTTGAACTATGACAACGACAAAGAAATACATTATTTCAGTTACACATTAGAGTGCCCAACAATGAATAAAACAGGGCAGATGTTAACTAAAAAATATTTTGAAAAGCTATTCTCGTTGGCTAAACAGAGACTGCTTTAAAGCTGACCCATAACATCCAATTGTTCAAGCGTAATGCCACAGTAGTAGCATTTTAACAACAAAGGTTCATGCTGTTTAACATAAAATTTAGGCACAACTGGTTCCCCACTATTGCTTACACAGTTGGGATTGTTGCATTTTATTATTCCTTCAATTGTTTTGGGAAGTTTTACTTCAAATTTTTCATTTACAATATAATTATGAATGATGTTAATTGATGCATGTGGAGCAACAAGAGCTATACGGTTTACTTCCTGCATACTAAGAGCTTTTCCTTCGATTTTAACTATGTCTTTTACTCCAAGACGCTTACTAGAAACATTGATTGCTATAGTCATAACTCGTTTTTCTTTACCGGTTATACCCAAAATGTTTACTACATCAAGTGCGTAACCACCGCGTATGTGGTCAATTACTGTACCGTCCTTGATTTTGGAAACACGCAGTTCCTTATCGCTCATATAATATCCACTTAAGGCTATGCATAGTGACAAATAAAATTTTACTTAAAAATCAATGATATAATTGAAGCCATTTACATATGACCAAAAATATAATTCACCACAGTGTTTTAATCGATGAAAAAACAACCTCATAATCACTTATGTCAACATCTAATATGGCTGTGGAAGTATTTCGTGAAATAGAAAATGAAGACTTCAGGACACTCAGCATAATTGAAGCTGCAATGGCTAAACATGAATTTGTTCCAACTGAGCAAATTTACAAATTTGCAAAAGTTCCTCCTGACAGAATTAATTTTTCACTAGCTAAACTTCACAAACTGGGATTGATTTATAGAAACAAAGGCGGATATGTAGGGTACACCTTAAACTATGCGGGATATGATAGTCTAGCTATTAATGCCTTAGTTAAATCTGATGTATTAGCTTCTTTTGGTCAACCTTTGGGTGTAGGTAAAGAGGCGGACGTCTACGATGCATTAAACCCTTCTGGTAAACGGTTAGCCGTGAAGTTTCACAGACTAGGTCGAATAAGTTTCCGCCAAACCAGACGCAAAAGAGGATACATAAAAGAACATTCAAGCTGGCTTTATCAATCTCATTTAGCTGCAGAAAGAGAATTCAATGCAATGAAACTTGCTTACGAAAAAGGTGTCGCTGTACCTGAACCTATTTGCCAAAATCGTCATGTAATAGCCATGGGGAT
>JAAZBP010000147.1 GCA_012513715.1 Thermoproteota archaeon
ATGCAGATATATACATTGAAACGATTAAGGATTCAAAGTAAGTATTACCTATAATTTTTTAATCATTTTCTTTAATATGTAGACTCTAACCCATAAAAGAAAGTGAATTGTAACTAAATATTATAATGAGCCACTGTTGTTAGTCAGAATAAAAAAATTCTAGATAAAAAAGTGAGAAAAATAATAAAATTGAGAAGTTAGTTTTGTATTAAGAGGTTCCTGCTTATGGGTTAGGTAAGATGTTTTGGAAGGTAATCAACTCAACAGCAAGTACGGGCTTGACAACTTCGGAGATTCGTGAGGCAACTATTCTTTTAATGTTTTTGTCGCATGCTATGTCTACAATTCTTTGTGTTATAATACCGTCAAACACAACAGAATCAACACCAGATACCTGCTGAAGTTTTTCGGCGAGTTGACTGACGGGTAAACGTTCAATCAATTCTAGCTTTTCGTTTAGTAACACCGCTTCTAAAGTACCGACTAAAGCTTTTGCAGCTTGACTAATGGTATCTGGAACTTCAGTTTTTGCGCGTTCAGGCACTGTTTTTTTCTGTTGTGGAGGTTGAGTTAAAGGTTTACCGGTAATTTCAGAAACTGGAACTCTGTTATCTAATGCTTCAGTGATTTCTTTACAGTTACATTCCTCAACCTCTTTGCCTCTAGGTGCACGACTAATGAATTTGACATTTGTTACTTGCAGAAGTTCTTTTTGAATTAAGTCTCCGCCGCGATCACCATCTAGTAATGCAGTCGCTATTTTTTCTTTGCTAATCTTTTTAATAGAATCAGGTACTTTGGCGCCTTCAAGTGCTATTGTATTGAATATTCCACAGCGCATCAAGTTAATTATATCTGCTCGGCCTTCAACGATTATAATATCTTTAGAGCCTTCTAAACCAGGTCCTGCTGGCAAATCCTCATGTCCATATTTTTCGACTTTACCAACTTTCATGGTGTCGCTAATTTCTTTATAAACTTCGTCAACACTGGGCATTGATTCGATATTCCAGCGATGGAGAATTTCTTTGGCGCGGTCAATTATAATTTTTCGTCTAGCTTCGCGTATGTCTTCAATTCGCTCTAATATTACTTTAGATGAACAAGGACCCACACGGTTTATGCTCTCTACGCTTGCTGCTATTAATGCAGTTGAAACACGGTCTAAACTCGTTGGTATAGTTATTGATCCTGCTGTGCGGTCGTTTTTTGAATGAAGTTCTATTTCGATTCGACCAATTCGACCTGTTTTTTGTAGTTCACGGAGGTCAAGTTCTGGACCGAAAAGACCTTCTGTTTGCCCAAAAACTGCTCCTATAACATCTGGTTTTTCAACTATTCCTTCAATTTCAAATTTAGCGTGTACTACGTACTTTATAGTAAAGGTTTGGGATGCTCCCGTAAATGTGCAACTCCTGTGAATTATTTTATTTGATTATAGTAATCGCATTATGCGAGGTTTATTCGCAATTATGAGATTAATGATTCCTTTTAACTAAGAATTTAGGTACATGGCGGCTAATAATACTTGTGGTTTAAATCTTTACTAGTTCTAATTAAAACATATTTGTTATAAAAAACAATTGATTAAATTAACCTACATATTTATTGTCCATAAAGAAGTTTTAATTAATGATTATTTTGATTATGACAATAAAATACTAGTTAGTAAAAAATAAAGTATTGTTCGAGAGTTATAGGTGTAACTCAGGCTCATAAAGTTGTTTTAACCCTTCACCTTAAATAAATAAACATACAAAAGAAGATAAGGATACGCCGATGAGTTTACGGTTAAACCCAGAATATGATAAACTGTTGCCTAGAATGTCTCAAGAAGAGTTCAACGAACTTAAGAAGTCAATAGAAAGTGAAGGGCAACATTACCCAATTATTGTAAACGAAGACCTAGAAGTGCTTGATGGCCACCACAGATTTCGTGCATGTGCAGATTTGGGGTTAGAACCAGATTTTGAAGTGAGGAAATTTGATGACAAGCTACTAGAAAAAAAGTTTGTTATCGAGGCTAATCTAAGACGGCGACATTTAAACAATTTTCAGTTAGTAGAACTTGCAGTACCACTTCTAGAAATCGAAAAAGTTCTAGCTAAAAAGAGACAGCAATCAGGAGGCAAGAATGGCCGTAATATCCAGCTAGGGTTAGCAGCAGATAACGTAGATTTAAAATCTGAAGTTAAAGCTAAAGCCACAGAAGTAGTTGCAAAAAAAATAGGTCTTTCAACTCGGACGTTTGAAAGAGGAAAAAAAATTATTGAAAGAGCCGGCGAAGACGATAAGCAGAAACTAAGAGAGGGAAAAGTTAGTATAGCGAAAATGTATCAAGAAATTATTAATGAGAATAAACCGGAAAAAAAGGTCAATCAAGAACTAATTGACAAAAAAGAACACGAAAAGGAATTACATAATGCAGCACAACTTTTAGCTTTATTAGAGCACCTGCAAAAACAGGAGGTATTTTGTCCGTCTTGTAAAAATACAATGTTTGAATGCAGTAAATGCCATAAAACTATTCGGTCATTATTAGAAAAAAGAATTTCAGATAAAAAAGATTAACAAAATTATCGGGACATATTTTGTATTAAATTAGGCAATTCTAGTTAACTAATATGTTTCAAAAAAATTGAAGTGACTAAACCAAGTTTATAAGTTAATAAAAAATTTTCCTGTAAAAACGTCACATCTAAAAACAAATATAAATTACTATTAAGAACACAAATGATATAGCTTTACACACATCAACATTACTTCAGAGTGAACATTATGCAAAGGTCATATTCGCGCTTATTAGGCATTATTGGTAAACCCAATACTGGTAAATCCACATTTTTTAGTGCTGCGACATTGGCAGCAGCGGAAATCGCAAACTACCCCTTCACAACTATAAAACCCAATAGAGGCGTTGGTTATGTTCGAACACAATGTGTACACGAAGAATTTAAAGTAAAAGATACTCCAAGAAACTCAATTTGTCTAGATGGGTCAAGACTTGCTCCAGTCGAGTTAATTGACATCGCAGGCATAGTCCCAGGAGCATGGGAGGGACGTGGATTAGGTAATCAGTTTTTAGATGAAATATGTCGAGCTGACGCACTTATTCACATAGTTGATGCATCAGGAGGAACAGACTGTGAAGGTAAAAGCTGTAAAATAGGAGAACATGATCCAGTAGAAGATGTGCAATTTCTCGAACGAGAAATTACAATGTGGATGGTTTCAATTCTAAAAAAAGATTGGTCAAGAATAGCACGAACAGCTGAAGCAGATAAAAAAGGAATTGCACAGCATCTTGAAGACCGGCTTAATAGCTTAAATATAAAACGTGTATATGTCAATGAAGCTATCCGTAAAGCTGATTTGAATGTAGATAAACCAGCTACTTGGACCGATGAAGACTTTTATCGTTTCGTAGATAATCTAAGGCGATTAGCAAAACCACTACTAATTGTCGCGAATAAAGTTGATTTACCATACGCTCAAGAAAATGTTGAACGTATAAAAAAACTTGAGTACATTGTAATCCCGGCTAGCGCTGAAGCAGAATTGGCTTTAAGGCGAGCGGCTGAGAAGAAGTTAATAGAATATAAACCCGGAGACAAAGACTTTAAAATAATTCAACCTGAAAAATTATCATCAGGCCAGATTCAAGGGCTTGAAAGTATAAGAGAAAAAATTCTAAAAACAAAAGCTTCAACAGGAGTACAAGAAGCGCTGAATACAGTATACTTTAAAATGTTAGATATGATAACAGTTTATCCGGTTGAAGACGTAGAACATCTTACAGACCACAATGGTCGAGTTCTACCAGATGTGTATCTTGTTCCCAGAGGCACAACTGCACGCCAATTTGCCTATATTATTCACAGTGAATTGGGAGACAGCTTCATCTATGCGATAGATGCAAGAGATAAGAGAAGAATAGGAGAAGACTCGATATTAAAAGATCGAGATGTGATATCTATAGTTAGCGCTAAAAAGAGAGCATGAATTTAAGCGCCGTATCTTCTTTTTCGTTTCTGAAAAGTACGTAGTGCTCGAAGTAAATCTATAAGTCTAAAGTCAGGCCAATAAACATCTAAGGAAACTAATTCGCTATATGCAGATTGCCAAAGTAAAAAGCCACTAAGTCGCTCTTCACCTGATGTTCTAATAATCAAATCAGGTTCCTGTTTAGTCATATGTGATGTATAGAGATATTTCTCAATGGTAGTTTCATGTATATCGTGAGGCTCTATTTCTCGTGATTTAACTTTCTCAGCTATTACTCGAACCGCATCAACGATTTCAGCTCTTCCACCGTATGCGAAGGCAAAATTCAAGAAGTGTTTTTGATAACCAGCTGTAGCTTTCTCAACATCCTCAATTCGTTTTTGTAGACCTTCTGGGAGCATATTAGTTCTTCCGATAACTTTGACGTGAATCTGGTTTTTGTGAATACGTTCATCATTTAATAATTTAAAGAACCTATCCTGGGCAATACGCATTATTTCTTCTATTTCAGTTGAGTTACGAGTAAAATTTTCAGTTGAAAACGTGTAGAGCGTAAGAAAATTAACATTTAGTTTAAGGCACCAATCTAGCAGTTTCTCAACTGTCTCTGCACCTTTCTCGTGCCCCGACCAAGGATTAAGTTCCTTTTCGGATGCCCACCTACGGTTTCCATCTAGTATAATAGCAACATGCTCAGGTGGCACTTCATTTTTGACTTGTTGCCAAAGCCATTTCTCATATAGTTTGTATATTCCGAGCGCAGAGAGAATTCCTTTAAGCACCGAGTGAACCTCACTTTGTAAGTGACAGGTAAATTGTAATAGGTCTATTTCTAATCTTTGACAGTTTCAATTAAAGTTTACTCTGGTAAAAAGAAGAAAGATTAAAGTGGATTTTAGAGTTCGCCTGGTTCACCAGATTTCTTCTTGAAAAAGTCTTTGTTTGATTTATTGATTATATATATTAGTAAGATTGAGGCAATCCCGATAAGGATACCTATTACAATTGTAAACAGAAATGTTGTGAAGAATGGATTGTCGATGCTTGCTATTGGTTTATCGGTGTATAGTGGGTTATAAATCAGGTTTGCTGTGGAGTCAAGAATCCATCTAAACCAAGCTATTGAAACAATCAATGCCGCATTACGAAGCAGTTTTGAATCTCTTTCAATATAGAGCCTGACACTTCGACCTAACAAGACGATACATGTACCTACAATCAGGAGGTCTTCGATTCCTTTTATAAAGTATGCAGCGATTCTGGGTGCAGCACCAAGTAAACCGCCTAAATCTTCTGGGAATGGGGCTGCACTCATGTTAACGTTTGCTATTCCCAAGTATACACTTACAGCTATACAGAGTATTCCAGCTATAACTGTGTAATTTGATATTTGAATTAATAATGGAGGAGGTTCGTAGTCTCTTGCCCATTTATAGAAGTTCTTGGCTGAACGATCTATACCAAAACCTTTGAATAGTAAAAAAGTTCCAAGCACGATCACTATAGCCATACCATAAAATGAAATTGCGCCTTTGTATATACCGGAGTTATCGATGGCCCAAAGTAAACCAAAAATAAAAACCAAAATTCCAGGTATACCTAGAGCGATTCTAGCATACCTAGGATTATCCATTAATAATCGTGCGTATTTAGTGAAAATTGCCGCAGTCTCTTCAATTGATTCGCTGTGTTTTATAACAATACGTCGAACAGATGAAACGGGAACTCGGGATTCAACAAGTGGTAAAATGGCTTCATCTGAATAACCATCTGAAACTAGTATAACTTCAGTTGCGGGGAATGTTTCAAGTAAGCTGTTTAGTTCGCCAACTAATTTTCTGTCTGCGCTAACGCTGCCTAAGTCAGATCCAGATATTGTTGCAACTTCGAAAGTTTCTTCTGATTTCTTTTCTTTGTTCAACCGATCGTAAAGCCTAACTGCTTCGAACATAGCATTAGCGTCTGGCTCTTCAGGGTCTTTTATGGCAAGGGAAACTGCGCCGTTAACATTCGTATCTCTTCCCAGCAGAGGCGTTTTTATGTCTGCTTTAGTTTCGAGATCACCATCTCTATCTACACATAAAATTAGGATACGCTTATGCGTCTGTTGCGTTTCCCTTTTATCCATTCGAAATCGCTAATATCATTTATACTACTAATACTTAACTTTAAGCTTACGTTTCTGATTCATCTTCTTTATCATCGCCAAGCATAAGTTGAAATTCATCCCAGCTTACTTTTTCTCCACGATTAAGTTTTTCTCTTGCTTCTGAACCAATTTTCTCTTTAATAGCTTGTTCTTTAACTGCACGATCTGTCAGTTCCTGTTTTATTCGCTCTTCTTCAGCTTTTCTTTTTGCTTCAGCTTCTACTCGTCGGGTTTGATAATGTTCTTTTATTGAGCCTCTTATGTCTGCGTTTTGACTAATCAGTTCCCTTATTTGGTCATATGTATGGTTGTTTTGTTCTTTAGCTTTCAGGAAAGATTGATGTAAAAGTTCAGCTTCAGCTCTGTCTTTCTTAATTGATTCAACCTTTTCTATGATGATTTTATGAAGTTCTTGGCTTTTTTGAGCTATCTCGGTTAATTCTTTGTGGTAAACATCAGCCTGTGAGTCAAAGGTTTTGCGATGAGCAATAAGTTCTTTTATCTTCTTGTGTTGTAAATCGATTTTTTTATAGCTTTTCAGTTGAATTTCTAGTTCTTTTACGTTTTCAATGAGCTGTTTTTCTTCGTGTAAATCAAGAGTTGTTGTTGCGATTTTCCATTCTATAGCGTCAAGCTCTTTTTGCAGTTCTCGTTGACCAATACGTGGAAGGTGTTTTTTTAGAGCATCAATTTTTTCATTAAGAGTCTTAACTTCTTCTAGAAGTGGAGTAACGTTGACTCTTACTGCATTCCGCTGTTGCTTTAGAAGTTTAACTTGCTCATTTAACGCATCCCTTTCTTTTTTAAGCAAGTTTACTTCTTCGCTTGTTTTTCTTGCCTTATCGTGAAGTTGATCACGCTTTTCAATGAATTTTTTAATTTGAGCGTTTGTTTCACGAGTTTGCTCTTTAAGCTTGTCAATCTGACGGTTGATGTTGGCTATTTGGCTTTGGTTTTTCTCTGTCAATAGTGAACCTTCTGAATCGAAAGTTGTTACTTAGGTTGTTACTTCCGAATTTATATTGATTACTAAAAAGTCTTCAAAAATAACATAGCAATATTTGACTTTACCATAATAATCTTAAATATGTGGTGACATCTTCTTTTGGTGAAGTGTAAACATGACCTTCAACTATGATGAACTTCTAAGACGCGCTCGAGAGCAGATGCCCGAGGTTCAAGTGAAACGTGAACGTTTAGAAATGCCAAGGATAATGAGTCACACTGTTGGTATGAGAACAATTATTTCTAATTTTAAGGAAATATCTGATTCTTTAGATAGAGACCCACAACATATTTTGAAGTTCTTAACACGTGAAATGGCAACAGCCGCTACATTCCATGATGCACGCGCTATCTTTCAAGGAAAGTTCCAGAGAGACAGTTTTGAGCGTTTATTACAAAGATACTTGGAGAGTTATGTTGTTTGTCCAGTATGTAAAAGACCTGATACAAAAATTCTTAAAGAGAAGAGGTTAGCTTTTTTGGTCTGCAACGCTTGCGGCGCAAAATCTGCTGTAAAACAGTTGTGAGCGAAAAGGTTTGGATGTCTATTTAAACATAAAAAAAGTGGGCAACAATGTTATTTTGGCAGTATGCGACTGCGACCTTTTAGGCAGAACACTCAAGGAAGGCAATATAGTATTCCGTATAAAAGACGAGTTTTATAAAGGGCGCAAAGCAACATTAGATGAAGCTTTAGGATTAATAAGAAATTCAACAATAGCAAATCTTGTTGGCAAAAACTGTGTTGAAGAAGCAATCTCTAAAGGATATGTGCATCCAGATGCGGTGTTAAAAATTGACGGTGTACCACATGCACAAATAATGAAGTTATAGAATTGGGTTAACCGATATCCAATAGGTAATGCTAATTAGAAGCGAATACGCTTAAATCCGCTTTATTATTTAATGCTAAAAGAGAAAAACAAAATGGCAAAAGC
>JAAZBP010000148.1 GCA_012513715.1 Thermoproteota archaeon
CTCTTCTGGTCAAGGACCTAACCTTGTTTTTCGGTGTCGTATGTAGAGGAAAAGGCAATAGCGACCGCCAAAACTACAATGACTAAGGCGATGATTTCTGTTATGACTGTTGAGAGGGGAATGGCGGTTGTATCAGGCGGAGTTTATAAGGGTGTCGATGTTGGAGTCAGCGGTGAAGCTGTTGCTGTGGCAGTGGGTGCTGGGATTGTTGGATTAGGTGAGTGTGATGGGTCTGGGTTGACAGGAAATGTCTGGTTGCCTAAGGGTAATAGCGTGTAGGTTCCATCATCATTAAATACATAGTGATATGCATTCATTTCCATTACAAAGATGGCTTCTGTTCTATTTTCGTTTAGATAGTAAATAGATCGTCCAATTCCGCTGCCGCCAACAAAGTCTGGTGCGCCTGCGATTTTGTTGAATTCTTTTTCTAAAGCGCGCTCGTCTCTGCCTATACGGTCATATATTTCCCCTGCCTGTTTAGCAGTTAATCTAGGCTGGTCTTTTGGCAGGTCACCGATGGCGATAAGAACAGGTCGTCTCCATTCACCCACCAAACCAATGCTGTTGTCAGCAACAATTTTGTCTAATTCTACTTTTTGCTCACTTGATGCCCGAGCATATGCAGACTCATAAAATGAAACGTTCGAATCGTTAATTATTGGAGGCGGAGACTTAAATGATATTAAACCTGAATAAAAAACTAAGAATGAAATTGAAAGAACAAGCGCAGCTGTAACTGCCGCTGCAACGGGTATAGAGTGACGTTTCAGTCTTGCCGTTAAGGGCATTGAAGGTTGCGGGCAATAATCTATGAGATTCTTAATCCTTTTTCGTATGCTCAACTTCTTCACCTGCTATTTTTGCGAAAAGTTCTTCAGCCAGTTTTGACGGCAAAATCTTGCTCATATCACCCAGTAGTAAGAAGTTGCGGTCTTTTGCTTCTGCAAGCAAAATGTCTCTACAGGTTTGGATTTTTTTGCATTTTTCACAGTCAGACTCGTGTTTATACCAGACTTGAACGCCATTTTTGGCTGTGAAGGTTACAAAAGCTGGGGTTTTGAAGTGGTTGCTGTATCCTTTTAGGAAGCCTCTTTGGACATTGAGGGTTTCGATGTCGATTTTGTTGATTTTTGCGATTTCTTGGAGGGCGTCGCCTATTTTGAGGGTGGCTATGTCGAGGGATTTATGGACGGTTTGGCGGGTTACGTTTAGTTTTCGTGCGATGTTGACTTCTTGGAGTCCGCTGCTTTTTAGGTTCCAAATGTCTCTTTGTTTTGGTGTTAGGTACCCGAAGCTTAGCGTCATTCTGCAATCCTGTAAGATAACTATGGCTTACATTGTAAGTGTTACATGTTTTATCTATATAAGGTTTTCTTCCCCATATTTGTGTGAAGCCAGAGGTTTTTTAACCCCATATAGAACTGGAATAGAAAACAAAGAAACCATCAAAGACACAATTACCAACCAAGATGGCTCTTGAAAAATCGGTTTTTTTCTTCTTCCCAATAGTCTGTTTGAGATTTTATCTAATATGGCTGAGATGTTATAGTTTTCGACAGAACACATCATTTGGGATTAGACACTTGAACGCAATTGTTCATTGAATCTTGTCATAATCAACGATTAAGAACAATTTTTGGGATGACAATTTTAAGTGGATAGCAGAAAATTAAAGTTGATTTAAAGTGGACTTAAAATTCTAGAACGACAGTTAAGTTATTGGTTAAAGCGAAAGTTAAAATTTAGCAAATACAGA
>JAAZBP010000012.1 GCA_012513715.1 Thermoproteota archaeon
AAGGAGTAACAGTAGGCTCAGGAGAAGGAGTAACAGTAGGCTCAGGAAGAGTGAACTTTTGTATTCGGTTATTGCAGGTGTCAGCTACATACACATTACCTTCAAAATCTATAGCAACTCCACGGGGAAGGGAAAGGTAACCAGGAGCCCAGCCGTTACTACCGAATTCGGCTATAAATTCCCCGTTGCAACTGAATTTTTGAACACGACAATTAAATGTGTCAGCAACATACACATAACCCATATCATCAACAGCAATACCACGTGGCCGGTCAAATTGACCAGCATCACTACCTAAACTACCCCACTTAGCCAAAAATGTTCCGTCATTGCTAAATTTCTGAACACGAGGAGCAGTTTCGGCGCCATTACTACCAATCTCAATCACATATACATTACCTGAACTATCGGCGGCGACACCATATGGAGAGTAAAAATCACCATCAGCAGAATTTGAAGCCCATTTACCCCATTCAGTGAGATAAACACCAGTATCAGTGAACTTTTGAATACGATGGTTCCCAGTGTCAGCAACATACACATAACCCATATCATCAACAGCAATACCGCTAGCCATCGAAAATTGGCCTTTATTATAGCCATAAGTGCCCCAGCTTGTTACATGTTTTCCGTCACTAGTGAATTTTTGAACACAGCTATTTAGTTGATCTGAATCTATTACATATACATAACCTAAATTGTCGACTGCAATACCAGTGGGGTTTTGGAAAAGACCAGAACCATATCCGAGGCCACCCCATTCCGTAATAAACTTACCTTCAGAACTGAATTTCTGAATACGACTGTTTTCAGTATCAGCTACATAGATATTACCTGAACTATCAACTGCCACGCTTGAAGGTTCACTAAATTGTATACTACTGGAAGGACCACCTAATATCATACTATATTCATATGTTTCACCTTGAACAACCATAAAACAACCGATCAGAAGCAATCCCAACAAAATGGCCACGATTGCAACTCTTAGACGTCTGCCGGCTAATTCAACAGTAAGTATTTTTAAACCTATACCTCCCCGATGCGCATCAAGTAGTTATTCTAACTTAGTCTTACACATCATTGTTGATTATAAATTTTGTCGATTCTCACAGCAATTACTAACCTTAACGATGTTAAAAACATCACATCGCATAAGTGAGCCGCTCCAAATCAATCTTAACTTGCCTAATTACAAAAACAACATAACATAAATATTAAAAATAGATTTATCGCAAACTTTTTGTGGAACAACTCAATACGAAAAAGTTGAATCACCATGACTTTTTCAGTGACCAAGGCAAATGGGTATAAACAACCTTTTGACAGAGCTAAAGTTGTACAGACATGCCTCAGAATGGGTTCAACCCCACAAATCGCTAATCAAATTGCAGACAAAGTGGAAAATAAACTCTACGAAGGGATATCCACCCGCGAGATTCTACAGATGATATTTAGGTACATGCGAAAACATAAACCAGAAATAAAAAATCTCTTCGACCTCAAAAAGGGCATAAGCATAATGGAGTCTAAACCTGAATTTGAATTGTATGTACAGAAACTATTGACTTACATTGGATATGAAGTAGGGCCGAGCCGGATTTTACGGGGAAAATGTGGAGAACACGAAGTTGACGCCATTGCAAAAAAAGATGAAATAACATATTTTGTTGAGGCAAAACATCACTCCAGCTATCACTCCTTAACAGGCTTAGATGAGAGTAGAATCGCATACGCCATACTTGAAGATACTAATGAAGGCTACTTGGAAGGTTCAACTGACTTAAAGGTTGACAGAGCCATGATAGTAACTAACACACGTTATTCAGATCACGCCATAAAATATGGAACGTGTAAAAACATACTACAGGTAGGTTGGAGTATGCTTCAAACACCTGGATTAAGAGACATAATCAAAGAATATAATATGTACCCGTTAAGTTGCTTGAAAGAACTACAAAAAGAAACAAGGAGAAAAATGGTAAATGCTGGCATCGTTTTAATCGGAGAGTTACTAGAATCGGATAACGAAGAGTTATCGAGGAAAACGGGGATACCCCAGCACATTATAATTAAAATAAAACAGAAAGCTCAAATCAACACAATCACTCACTCGGGCAAAAATAACGCTAAATAACTTGGCATATTTTCAGCAAAAACAATCAATAAAAAAATAATCACTGCATATTTTTGAAATTTATCAATTTGATAGACGAAATTAAGTAAAAATTACATAAAAAGCATAGAAACCCATAAAAACTATATCCACTAATAAAAATGGAAGTAAAGCAATGAAAAAAATTACTTTAGCTGTTTTTGTCATTTTTATTCTTATGGGGCAGACATTCTCCTTTGTGGTAGAACCAGCGGAGGCGGGTGGTTGTAGTGTATCAATTATTAATGTTAATCCACCTAGTGGAGCCACCATAGATGATGCTGATGTCAAATTTGGCAAAATATCTGTGGATATAACCATAAGTTGGAGTGTCAGTATTCCTCTTGAGAACATCACTGGATATGATAGCGGATTTGTAGTGATACTGGAAAAAGCAGTTTGGGATGAAACTAAAAACGATTGGCAATATCTATCTCCGACAATATATACTGCAGGCAAAACAACTATATCTAACTCACCAAAAACTCTAACTTTTGGTTTTGACCCTACAAAAAAGTATTTACTAAACGCTACGATAGGGGTTGAATATGGTGACGGCCAATTTGATTCAGGTTTACTTCCAGATTTTAAATACTGTAATAGTTATTTCGAGTATATTCTAGATTATCACATGAAAAGTGAATTGTTACTTGATGCATCTTTCACCATAACTCCGGAGAGTCCAACAATAAATGCCGACGTATATTTTATGAGCACTTCAACATCTCCAAACAGCAACATAATAGAAAATAAATGGTATTTAGATGGAAAGTACCTACAGGCCGTAGGTAACAGCGAAACATGGAACAGCAAACTTTCAAAAGGAACACATACCGTGGAACTAACAGTAACAGACAATTTAGGTTATACAGATACAGAATCAAAAACGTTCACTGTGAGAGACATAACAGTAAACAAACCGATTTTGACTGTTTCAACTGACAAAACAACGTATATTACCCATGAAAAAATCATAGTAAATGGTAAAGTAACCTTTGGTGGAACTCCCCTATCACATGTCGATGTGAATCTAAAGATTCAACAACAAAACGGGAAAGTAAACATTTGGCCAGGTCCACTTACCGAATCTGACGGAACGTTTAAAGTGGAATATGAGGTTCCAACTACAACCTTAAATACGGTTCCACCTAATCCTGAAACTTGGATAATCGAGGTTACTGCAAACCCTGCTGAAGCAGAATATGGAGCTGTAAAAGAAAGCTTAACTGTACAGATTTTGCCAGTTTATTTGAAACTACATAGTATCCATCTTGTTCAAGTAGCAGAGGTCCCAGTCATAAAAGGCACAACCTACATAGCCGCCGACAGAGAAGCAGGATTACGGGTCCTTGTTTCATGTCCAAACCTAAAAGGATACACAAATGCAGCTAAACCACTAGTAACTATTTCATTGAACATAGAAGGAAATGGTGTAACTGTAAAACAAGTACAGAAGAAGGCAACAATAGGCGCAGATTATTCAGCGGTTGACTTTACTTTCACGCTATCAAAAGGAACTTACTTCCTTAACATTCAAGTTGATCCGTACAACGAATTTATGGATACAATATATTCGCAGGAACTAAATATGAACCATTTTTTCACATCTAAAGAGATGAAAACACTAAAGATTGAATATGTTCCTCTGTACATTCAATTAAACAGTAACGAAAAACTTTCCGAGTTTGATAGTTTCTGCGTAGAACATTCAAACTTTATTAAAAATGTGTATCCAGTTCCTGACTCCAAGTTGAAGTGTTATGAAGTAACCGAGACACTAAGTCCGGTTCTCTTAACACCGACACTATCACTTCAAAGATGGCTTCTGCTTAAAGCATTATCGCTTAGATCGTATTTGACCGCCGATAAAGTAGTTGGGGTGCTTCCAGCTGATACTGGTTGGTGGGGACCTGGAGAAGAAGGATATTCAAGTTGGTCGGTTCCACCTTTCTTTTATTATACACGTTCAGTTTTGGTTAAATATGGATCAAATGAAGGCGTTACCGCCCATGAAATAGGACATACGTTAGGTTTGAATAGATTTCCATGGAATGAAGAATATGTTACTGACCCGTTTTTTGGTAAAGAAGTAAACGGGTTAATTTTAAAAGAGGGCCAAATATTTAATGTAACTAACGAAGATGAAAAAGTTCAGGCTTTTGGTGTAGGTACAGGTAAAGTTTATTGTTTTATGGGTAATAATCCAGGCGGTCTTTCCCCAAGTTGGGTTTGCAATAAAACTTTTTCTGAACTTTTTGAGAGTTTAATGGATCCGCCTGAAAAAATTGTGTATGTCTCAGGAGTTATTTATGAAAATGATACTGTCCTATTGGATAACTGGTATATTGGTAAAGGTGAACCTGACCCTATCGACGTAGGAACATACACTATACAATGTGTCTCATCAACAAGAAATGTTCTATACTCTACAAACTTTGGAGGAGAAATTGAAGACTTTTTAGGTTTTGGTTTTGTTATACCCTGTCCAGAAGGCACAACTTCAGTTTTAATCAAAAGAGGTGAACAAATTCTAAAAGAAGTGCAACCAAGTAAAAATTTTCCGATAGTTGATTTACAGTTTCCAAATGGAGGAGAAATACTGAATGGGAAAGAAGTTTTTAGTTGGAATGGAAATGACTATGATGGAGACCAATTAGCTTATTCGGTTCTTTGCAGCTCAAATAAAGGAGAGACGTGGACAGTCATAGAAGTTGAGCTTAACGAAACTTCTTGTGAAGTTGACTTTTCGGGGTGCCCTGAAGGAAACCAGTATCTCATAAGAGTAATAGCGACTGATGGTTTCAATACTGGAGAAGATACCTCAGAAACAACGTTTACAGTTAATTCAAACAATAATTCATCAATAGACATTCTGAGTATTGTCGGCATAATTGCGGTTATTATTTTAGGGGTTATTTTAAGTGTATTAATTATTAGAAGGCGAAGTAAAAAAAGTAAGATACTTCTGCCTCCACCACCGCCTCCGCCACCACCGCAATATTAGGAGGCAAGTAATGGGTTGACGTATTTTTTAGTAAAAAAGAGCAAGATAGTTTAACGTGGAGTAGACATAATATAATAAGCCATTAGGCACATAGAAAATCTCCAAGCAGTTCTTGCGCAGGCTTGCAGGTTTTTGCCAGTTCGCTTTCACGAAGTCTCAAAAATGTCTTTTTTTGTCTAATCTTCTTTAATTTAGCCTGTGCAGTAAAAGACATCCAAACACCTACAAGAGTTATAACTATAAAAAGCGTGATGACAAACAAATCAAAAATCAAATTTACGCCGTTCGGTATCGAAAATAACTTGTAGAGGTCTAATGCACTTATAGATGGCCCAATCAATACAAGTGCTAAACCAGTTCTCAGTTTGGCTAATTCTGTTCGTTCTTCAGCTAGGTAGTTACGTTCTAAAGCTAGCAAAGTACGCAGTTTAGATAAAATTTCTAATTCATCTTGGTTGGATGACATAACTTCAATCTTCAAGAGGTATTATCTGTTGATAGTTTTTTAATTGTTTTCCTTTAAAATACTTAAAGGCGATTTACTATAAATTATTCGTATAATTTCATATGTAAAAAGAGAGTGTGACTACAGTTTAACGAAAATTAGGTAACTTTAATAAAAAAAATTTGTTTGTCCAAAGTACCTGTGTGTTCAGTTTTAAAGATAATATTAGAAAGTTCAGTTTAGATGTATTTCTTATTTCAGTTTGTCTCATTTATTTTTAGAATGTTTCTCTGCTATTACTTTCTTTGCTAAACCTTCAGCCTCTTCTTTTGTCTTTCCAAATAGTGCACCAATTTTATCAGCATCTTCTTTGTCTACTGCTGCGCCGCCAATAATCACCACGACTTTACCGGTTAGACCTTCACTTTCAATAGCAGCCATAAGTTTCTCTAGATTATTTTTTGCAGGAGTTAAATTAACAGAAACTGCAATAATATCAGCAGCCACTTCTTTAGCCTTCACAGCAAAAGCACTTGGAGAAACACCTTTTCCTAAGTCGACAGTTTTAAATTGAGCCCGTTTAAGCGCTTTTCTAACCATTTCTTTGGGAGTATCCATCATGTCAGGATGAAGATTACCTATCACAACTGTACCTATGGGGTCTGTAGGTTCAGGGGGTTCTTTTTGTAACATACCTTTTAACCAAGACATATATCCACTTCCTCATGGAATTTATCTAGATAATGTTTGATTTTGGGTTCTATATACGGTTTGGGGTGAATCCAAAGTAATAAAGCAATTTTGAATACACCTTGGATGTTAAGGTGCAAGAAGCTTCAGAAATAAGGTAACTCTAACACTTAAAAACTGAGAAAATATCGTCAACTGGATTGCAGATTGTTTATTTATGTTGCAGTTGTGAGATTCGAACCCTCAAAATCAGCAGATGTATCCAGTTTTCATCTTTTTTCTGCAGACGAAAACTAAAATTGATTGCATATTAAGAAACGGACTTGAAAAGACCAATTAAACAACGGCATATTTACATTTTTCTTAGACACAAGATGGGCAACCAAAATAAGGATTTTTATGTTCAGTTTTGAGGATGCACTGTTTGTAGATTCGACGATATAACCTCTGTTCCTATTGCGGCAAAAAGTTTGAAAGTGCTCCATATCTTCTTTATGCTCAAATTATGTGAGAACAGAAAAGCAGATGTCTTTAGCAGATTCGAAATGTGTGGTTCGGCTAAACATTTCAAATCAACATCAAGGTTTATTGTAGAATCATCATGTCTTCCATAAATAACTTGTATGTACTCAACAGTTTTGCTAGTTGTCTTGAATACGAAACTAACAGTAACATCGTCAAGGCTTAATGAACATTGAATCTTTTGAGCACCAAGTACTCTGAGTAAACGCTTAAGGTCTAAAACTTCATGAATCCCCACTGTTCTAGTATACTTTTCCACGCGAGGGTCTGCGTAAGCATCTAGAAACGTCTTTATATGCTGGCCAAAGTTGTCCTTCTGTAATTCATTTCCGTTATTTGTCATAAAACCTAAATTCAGTATTCTTTCACGAGCAAAATCTACCATCGTCTTTTTTCTCATGGTTCTTTTCTGGGCAACCATCTCTTGATCTATGAATGTGTCCAGATTCCAGAACTTTGCCATGCAGTAGGTTGCCATCTCTTCAACAGTCTCTTTTGATAGATGCTTAGTCTTATAGACGGAGTGCATTTCGTCAAAGTTGTCCCAGTTTTTCTCGAAAATCAATCCTTGTTCATCAAGTTCCTTGTAGAAGCCTGTCCCGGGGAAAGGTGTTGCAATTCCGAAGGCAGCTGCAGTTAACCCAATCTCTTTTGCGTAGGTTGGAAAAGCTTTGATTTCGTCTATTGTTTGGTCTGGAAGACCGATAACGAATGTACCACCGGGTCTGCCTCCGTTTTCACGTATGTTTTTCACAGCTTCTCGGTGAATCCCGTTGGTTATGCCTTTTCTGGTTGATTTCAAATCCCGAGGGTTTGGGCTTTCTATACCCATCTCGAATTTGAGGATACCTGCTCTGCACATTTTCTTTACTATATCGGGGTATTTTGCCATCGCGTCCGCTCTTACTAGCGCGCTGAACTCTATGTTTAGATTGTGTTCAATTAACAAATCGCAAAGGCGGTCGACACCACTGGGGTTACCGATGAAGTTGGGGTCTGCGAACATGACGTTTATAGATTTATTTTGGTGATATTTCGCCATTTCCAGAATCTCTTGCATAACATTTTCTGGTGATCTAAATCTCAAACAGCCAGAACTCATACTAGGTTCACAGCAAAAGCTACAAGATCCATTACAACCTCTGGACATTACTATCACGTCGTTGTCCGTTGTGCGGTTTTGGCTTTTGTACTGGTATTGTCTCAAATTCCGTGCGGGAAATGGAAGATTATCTAAGTTCTCAATTTTTGGTCTATCATCATTGTGGAGTACTATTCCGTTCTTCTTGTAAGAGACACCGAGAATATTCTCAGGAGTACCATGCTCTATGAGTTCTCTGATAGTCTGTTCGCCTTCACCTCGAATAACGAAGTCAATTTGTGGGTAGGAAAGCATCAAGTCAGGAACACTTGTCGGATGATATCCCCCGATTACCGTCATGGCACCATTTTTCTTAGCAATCTTGGCGAGACGTAGAGCTTCGTTATGTTCCGTTGCAGATAATGAAATACCCACTAAGTCAGGGCAATAGAGGCTGATGATGTCTTGGAATTTTCTGCGGTCCAACTCCATGTCAACGATATGAACTTCATCAACAGCATCCTCGATATAAGCCGCAATATACTCTAAACCTATAGGTATTAAATCAAAAGCAAAACTCAAGCCTTTCCTTCCAGAAGGCTTCACCAACAAGATTCTTTTAAATCGCACTCGAAACACCAAAGATAGTTTGAGAGCTATAAAGGTAAACCATAAAAACCAATCGCGTTTTAAACATGATTAGCCACGGAGATGTTCTACAAAAATAGACAAACTTCAAAAACAACTTGTATAATGACAGATTTTTTATGTCTTCTTTAAAGTTAACTTTCGAGTTTTACTAAAATGTGAAATTCGGGGTTTAGTCATTAGTACACGGGGTTGCATTTGAACACAAATTACCGTTTAGACGTCACTCACACCGCACCATTCTTTTCCTTGACTGATTAAGAATTATTTATAAAAATTAATCGTTGATTATTTGTTTCTGCCTCGAGTTTATCTTCGCTATAAGAATAACTGTTTAAAGAAAAACAAGTTGATATTTAACACTAAATCACCTAATGTTATAGAGTCAGTACACTAAAGGAAGTTTGGTAATTAATAGAAGGAGATTAAACTTTAAAGCTTAAAACCCACAAAAAGTATTGGGTGTTGTTTGGTTGAAATTTTAGGTTTTCTCTTTAGTTTTTTGGTTTTCGTTAATTTCTTTGTTATTTGAAATTGAGCAGCAAACAGAGTATTCCTTTCCATCAATCATTTTTTTAGCTGTTGCAAAGACACAGGGGTTTTCTGGGTCTGTGGGAGTACAATATGGGCATTTATGGCTTTTTGTTTTTGATTGGCTGTTCATTTTTTCACCTCATTTTTAGTCTGCTGTTTCTTTAAGTAATCCTGTATTGCAGCGTGAAGTGCGTCCGCGGCTAAGTTCGAGCAATGCATTTTAACAGGAGGCAGACCATTCAGTTCAGAAGCTACGTCCTTTCTTGAAATCTTCAAGGCTTCTTCAAGGGTTTTTCCTTTTGCCATTTGTGTTGTCATACTACTGGTGGCTATTGCAGCTCCACATCCAAAGGTTTTGAATTTAATATCTTCTATGCGGTTGTCTTTTACTTTGATGAAAATTGTCATCATATCGCCGCATACTGGATTTCCTACGGTTCCAACACCGTCAGCGTCAGGAATTTCTCCAGTGTTTTTTGGATTCTTAAAGTTCTCCATAACTTTATCTGAATACATTATTTCTTCAGCTCCTTGGGAGTTAGAGGGGACATATCTCTTAACCTATTAATTATGTTAGGCATCAAACCTATAACATATTCTATGTCTTCTGTGCAGGATTCTCTACTTAAAGTGAACATTATCGAACCGTGCGCTTCTTCATGTTTTAAGCCAGTAGCCAACAACACATGAGAGGGCTCCAAAGTTTTGGAGGCACAAGCCGACCCAGATGAGACCAACACACCATCCACATCTAGACTAAGCAGTATCGATTCACCCTCCACGAAACTGTACCTAACTGAAACGTTATCAGGCAACCGGTTTGTTGGGTGACCGTTTAGATAAGTATATGGCAGAGAGTTAACCAATCCCTCAATTAACCGGTCTCGAAGTTTTGTAAGTTTGATAATATTGGTTTGCATTTCTTGTTTTGATATTTCAGCTGCTTTTCCAAAACCTACGATTCCGGGTATGTTTTCTGTTCCTGACCTTAGACCTTTTTCTTGTCCGCCTCCATGTAAAAGAGGTTCAATACGTAAACCTTCTCTAACATAAAGAGCGCCTACTCCTTTTGGACCATACATGTCATTAGAGGAAATAGTTAACGCATCAATACCTAAATCCTGAACATCAATTGGGACTTGACCAGCAGCTGCTGTAGCGTCAACATGCAAAATTTTGTTTTTTTCATGGACAATTCTGCTGATTTCTTTTATGGGTTCGATTGTACCTAATTCACTGTTTGCATAAGTGATTGTAACCAGAACAGTTTTTTCGTCCACTTCTTTGTCTAATGCTTTTAAATCCAATACTCCATATTTGTCAACAGGTATTAATATTGATTCAAAACCTTTGGTTGTTAAATATTTTATTGGATTAACAATAGACATGTGTTCTACTTTTGAGGTTAGAATTTTTGTACCTTGATCTTTGTAGCGATTTACTAGTCCTTTGATTGCTAGATTGTTGCTTTCTGTTGCCCCGGAAGTGAATATTATGTTCTCGGGTTTTTCTGCGTTAATTAACTCAGC
>JAAZBP010000013.1 GCA_012513715.1 Thermoproteota archaeon
AACCTGTTCTCACCACTTCGGGTCAGTGAAAAGGAAGAAGATGCAGGTTTAGACTTAAGCGAACACGGCGAAGAAGCATATCAGCTAGATTAGTGCTTCATAACCCTATCTTTTTTTTAAAATTATTTGTACCACTTATTTCGCTTCATGCCTATGAAATATTCTGAAAACTGCTTGAAAATATTCATCTTAAAGTGTTTTTTGATTAGTTAACAAAATTAGACTTGACTCAACTGTTTTAGTCAAGAAACCTTGACAAAAAAACCTTTATTATCCTTATAGTAGACAAAGAAGTAAAAACCAACAGTTTGTCTGCAAAAATATATGAATGAAGAATTCATAAGAGGCCATATGGATGGGGTTAACTATTAAACCGTATAGGCGACTTTGGCTATGTTTGATAGCCCTGCTTGCCATGTTAGTTATTGGTTCACAATACGTAGAGCCCGCGAATTCATGTTATGGCCCCCACATAACTGCTGATATTGACCGAACCAAAGTTTATCTAAACGAATATGTAACACTCACCGGTCAAGTTTGCCCTGCAGAAGAAAACAAATACGTGCGATTTGCATTCACACGGCCCGATTATACTTACATCGAACAGTATGTTCTAAGTGACCCTGTAACAGGGAACTTTACTGTTACTCAACAGCTTGACATGGCGGGATATTGGAATATATTCGCAATTGACGGTCACATATGTGACCGCTTATTTGCTGAAGTTACTGATCCAGCTAATCCTAATGCTCCTTCTCCGACCCCGAGTGTCCCATTAAACTATAAACCTAACTTTTCAGTTATTGCAGTAAGTGCTTTTTCATTGAGTTTAGGCACGGTTATAGCCTATTTTGGAACAAAAAATAAAACAAGAAAGATTAGTGCACTTAGAACTTTTATCCAAATCGGTTTTGTGTTCTTAATTTTCTTTGGAATATTTATTGACCATTATAGTATGCCTGTACCAGCTGAAATGCTTGCCCCACATGAAGTATTAATCGCTGACAGTGCCTTTGGAGTGGACCTGCCTGATGGATTACCCATGCCCTTTTTTGCTTGTTACTATCCCTGTGGAAAAACCGTTACCTGCGCGTTATGGCAACTTCAAACATACATTTACCCCTTCTTTAACGCTGGAGGCGGATGGGGCGTACATTATGACTCCTCTGGTTTAGCTAGACTAGCCATAGTTTTCGGATCAATTATTGCAGGCGCTATAATCTTAGGAAGAGCTTTCTGCGGTTGGGTATGCCCCTTTGGTTTATACATGGATTTGATAACGCGACTTAGAAAAACTCTTAGGGTTAGAAAACGAATATTTTCTGATAAATTCAACGTACGTTTTCATCAGTTAGGCTACATCATTTTGGCTCTTATAATTATCCTATGCGTTCTTTTCGCATCACAGAATCTTACAGGAGGCCAACTTGTTGATGGTACAGAGAAAGGGGGATTCATCTATACATACTTCTCTGCTCCGTTCTGTCAAGTTTGTCCTATGAAACCGCTTTGTATGCTGGCTGAAACAAGCGTGGGTCTACTTAGGTTTGAATGGTTGACTCAAAACACAACTGGACAATTCTACGAATTAGGCTTCTACTTAACATCACTTAACCTGATTATACTAGCTTTGGTTACAGTAGCAGCCTTTTTCTTTAGACGTTCATGGTGTCAAATTTGTCCATTAGGCGCGTTAATCGCATTGTTTAACAGGTTTCCACCTTTCAAATGGATTTCAGGAGTCAAATTAAACAAGATTGAAGAAAAATGCACTAAATGCGGAATATGTAAACGAGTTTGTCCAACACAGGTTAAGGAAGTTTATGAAAAGAAAAGCGGGGATGTTGCCTCTTCACAATGCATTTACTGTCTAAGGTGTGTAGAAATGTGTCCTCAGGAGGATTGTTTACAATTCAAATTCGCAGGCAAAAAAATTGTCGCATCCAGAAACTGGTTAAATAAAACAGATACAATAAAACTGGAGTAATATGTAGGTGAAAGTATAATTGCAAAAAAAGATAATTGCAGGTTTAGTGGTTTTGATTTTAGCAGTTTCACTTTTAGCAGGGTTCATGTTTATGGAACCTCCCCCGGAAGAGCCATTGATAATGCAAAATATAGTAATTCAACCAGATGGCACCATCTATCCTTCCAATGCTCCAATCCAACATGAGGGTAATTTATACACGTTCACAAGCAACATCTACGGGACGATAAGAATACAAAAAAGTAACATTATATTAAATGGTGCAGGTTATACGCTTTCTGGACCTTATAATGGTTCACAAGTTGATGTCTGGGTTGTGGGTGATGGTCCTGCGCAATCACCTGATTTAGTTGCAGAATACATCATAGGAATAGACATAGGTGCAAAGAATGTTGAAGGGATAATAATAGAGAACGTAAATGTCAAGAACTTCAGCATTGGACTGTATATGTGGACTACAAACAACACCGTAACCGGAAATAGGGTATCCGAAAGCATAGTAGGTATAATGCTTTCAGGCTCAAATAATACTGTCACAAACAATTATATTTCTAACAACAAACAAGGTTTATTTTTTGGTTTCAATGGAGAAGAGACAATACCTGACGATATTATAGTTCACCATAATGCATTTGACTACAACATTTTCCAAATCAATGGCTGTCTTTGCGAAGAGTACCCTGAAGATGAAGAGATACATACATGGGACGATGGTAAAGAAGGTAACTACTGGAGTGACTACACTGGAACAGATGCTAACACCGACGGTATAGGTGATACTCCATACATTATTGATGCTTTAAATCAAGATCGTTACCCTCTAATGCAGAATCCGTTTAAATAGCCAACTCTTTTTATCGATAACAGCGGATTTTCAGTTAACTTATTGAATATGTCTCAATTTTTTCTTATATTATTTAAAAAATTTATTTTGATGCTTAATTTCTCTGCTATATTTAATTCGTGATGTTTTTATTACTTACATGAATTTTTGCGAAAAATTGCTTTACTCTTTGATATTTAGAGTATGAAGTTGCCTAGTCTATTCTCTTAATCTATCAATAAACATAGCTGGATACTGCAAAATTTTAGTCAAGAAATCCTGTCAAAGGTTTAGTCAACAAAAATGAACAAAAAATGTTAAATACAAAATTTTTAAAGAATACTCATCTGAGGAATAATAATTAAAAAAATTTTCGCCCTAATACTCACTCTACTAATTACAACAACTATAACATTTCCGTGTTTATCATCAGTCACAGGAAATCAACAAAATTCCCAATACAACGGACAAACTTCATTTGTGAGTGAACAAAATAAAGTCAACTTAATAGAAAATACTATTTTTCAAAATGGCTCTGACATAATTTGGAACACTGATGTTTCGTGGGATTTGTCAAAGACACCCGCAAGGAACCTATCAGAAACAGACATTCGCTCAAAGGGAAGAACTTGGTCTTCTATAGAAGTTGTTGATAATATACTGTATGCAATAGCAACATCCACTGTAACATTGCAAAGATATGGCAGTCCATCAGTTAGTTGGGTAACTGTTTACGCATTTAACGCAGATAATGGAGCAAAAATCTGGGATTACTGCGCAAACTCTTCCGATCACTTTTCCACTCTTGCCATAGCTAATGGAGTAGTCTATTTTGGTTCAGGTGTTAATGATGTAGTCAATGGTGGCTATTTTAACGTTTTAGGCGACTTTGTTAGCGGTACATACCTTTACGCTTTAGATGCACTCAGTGGTGAACTGATTTGGAGAATTTCCTGTCGCGTTTTTTATTCAACACCTGTGACTGATAATGGTGAAGTTTTCATAAATAGTGGTCATTCAATACTATGTATTGACGGATTTGATGGCGAAATAGTTTGGAATTACACAGCTAACGATATAATGATTGTTGCCCCGACAATCGCTAATGGCGTTGTATATGTACCATCATATGATGGTATACTTTATGTTCTAAATGCAACCGATGGCAACAAAATTTGGAGTCTCATGATAGACAAAGGATTTTCAAAAATAGCTGTAATCAATGGCGTTGTGTATGCGCCTTCAGGTGACGGTAATATCTATGCCCTAAACGCTCAAACAGGAGCAACTTTATGGAGCAGCAGAACTATTCCACCAGAATTCAGTTGGGTAAATTCTACATTTCACTCTAATCTCCTGTATGCTAATGATGTTTTATATTTTGGTAGCGTTTCGGATCAGCATATTCATATTAGAAGTCCTGGTAAAGCTGATTTCTGTCAGATGAGTTTTAGGTCTTTAGTTTTAGCGTTAGACATTAACACTGGACATAAAATTTGGAATTATACACTTGATAATCACCAATTAATGTATCCAGTTTCGGTTGATGATGGAATTATTTATACCGAGTTTGGTAGAACTATTTTAGGTTTAGACTTTAGAAACGGTGCTTTAGTCTGGAACTTCACACGTGAAGATCTCTGGTCAAATTCACATACCGCTGTTGCCTATGGTGTTTTGTATGCTGGATTTAGTGATGGACAACTCTACGCTATAAAACCTCCATCTGCAGAACTAGACTCTCTTCCGAGTGTACCATTAGAAGTTATTGTAGTGATTATATTATCTATAATTGGAATAATTCTTGGTCTGCTTTTTTATTTCAATAAACATCAAAAAGCGGCTTTAGACAAAAAAAGTTTAACTGATAAAAACATAAAATTAGAAAAGAAAATTGGAGCAACAACCTTAAGTTTTTTGAGCTATAATCATTGCGTGTGCTTTATCATAGGGATCCAGAGGTACAATTTCAGTTACTTCGTACCCTCTTTTACGTAGTATATGTGCTTCCTGTTTGTATACTGCTTCAGGCGCCATGGTTACATCTATGCTTTGAGATTTACAGGCTAACATAACCCAGCCAGACGGTTTAAGGAAAAAATCTGCGTTATCAGCAAGCAATTTTGCTTGTTCCGGCTGAGCGACATCACAATAAATCGTGTCAACTTTACCAGAAATGAACATAGCGTATCTTTCAGGCATACGTGCATCTTCAAGCATAGGCAAAATGTTTGATCTGTACGCTGCAACATTGTTAACTAAATCTCGAATAGACCTCTGAGCAAACTCAACACAGTATACAACTCCCTGTTCGCCAACAATGTCTGAGACATGGCTGGGTGTTGTGCCTGAAGCTGCGCCTAAATACAAAACTTTTGTTCCAAATTCAATGGGCACATTCTGGAGACCTTTGATTATTGCTCCTGCTAACTTGCTTCTGAATGCATCCCAAACTCTGTATTCTTCACCTTTGAATTTTATGAGGCGCTCACCATAGACACTTAAGCCAGGACTCAAGTTTTTTGTACCTAGCCTTCTAGCGCCGTCTTCAAGGGTTATTTGATAAATTTCTTTCAGTTTTTCATGTGGCTTGACTCTAATTCCCACGTTTGTCTCTCCACTGTTTATGTCTCCTTTTGCCACTTCTTGGGGGTCTATTTCGTCTTGGATTTTCTCTGAGTGGTCTACGATCTCCATCCCTGAAAGAATCTCGGTTTTGGGTTCTCTGTTCTCGTTCACCATCAAAACGTTCAGTACGTGGTTTTGGCTCTTTTGGTGGCGGTGGCTCCTTGTATTTCTCTCTTATTTCTTCAATACGTTTGTTAATATCTTCTTTCAATTGAGCTCCAATGAAGTGTCCTTCTCCAAAGGCGTCTGCTCGGGCAGCTATAGCTAATTTACCTGCAATTACTCTAGCAATTTTTCCACGTTGCCACCTTTTTGCATCATGCAATAATGTATGTTGAAAAATCAAGCCGTGTTTTGGTGGTCTAGCGCCTGTTTTTAGTGACCTAAATAGTGCTTTCTCAGCGCCTAAAACTTGAATTGTACTTGCCGGTCGCATAGCAAGATTCTGTAAACTACCAGCTATAGAAATCATGCGTGCACCTAAAAGTGCTCCTGCAACAGCTTTAACATTGGGCGCCATTTCCTCCATTGTATTTTCAATGTATTCTTCCATGCTTTTACGTAATTCATAGAATGCTAAGACATCTTTAGCTAAAGTTTGTATTTGCTCTAAATCCCTGTCAGAAATGTCTGCACCCATCGATGAATCTGCTGCTTTAGCAATCAGTTGTGTACGTTCTTTAGGTATATTTTCTGCCTCTAAATTTTCAACTGTAAAATTATCTTTATTCCCTAATTTCACTACAAGTCTAGAGTATGTCTCATGCTTTTCTACTAATCTGTCAAGCTCTGGGAAGTACACACCATACCACTCACGTAGTCTACCCATGAAAAGGTTCACAGTTTGATCTAAACTGTCTAATGTCTGAATTCCCTGGGCTACAATCAAATCGCGTTTTCCTGTTGCACCTTTTATTCTAAGTTTTGAGAGTTCCATGCTTACGTTACGGTTCCAAACATCAAGCTCCTTTTGGTCATCAACAAAACCTGACTCTAAAGCAACTTCATTCATGGATGAATTAAAAACAGCGGTTTCAGAGGATTTAGCAACTTCGGTTTCCACTTTCATCTTAACGTGAACTTCTTGTGCTAAATTAGCGTTTGTAAAGACAAAAACGTCATAACCCCTATTTGTTAGAAGTGAAATTAATGATTTTGTTTGATCTGATATTTTCCCATTTTCGGTTTTAAGCAGGCTTTTCGCTGCAGCCTCAGCTTTTTTAGGAAAAAGCGCCTTCTCTAACAGTGTATCATCCTCGTTGAAGGCCACCACTCCGAAGGGAAACTGAACAATAAATGCTTTCATATTCTAAAGCCCCTAATACACTGTATTGTCAACACATTTAGTTAATAAATAGAACGGCAATCTGAGTTATGAAGTATATGAGTCATCGTTAAAAACCAGTGCTATGTCAACAAGACTCGTTCAATTATCCTGATATTTATCTTCCAACGTTCCTTACATTAAAAATATGAGCATATAATGTGCAGGCCTAAAAAAACTCAAAAATCTTCTGGTATATTCTCGTTCTTATTATTCTATTTTTTTTTAACAAGTCTCTTTTGGTTAGCAATTATTTATAAAACCTATTTAATTATATACTTCGGGGTATGAATGGCTAATTCAGGATTATCCATTGAATCTGACATTCTCCATGTTTTACATGTTGATGATGATGAGGCTTTTTTGGAGATTTCAAAAGAAATCCTCACATCAGAAAACAATTTTGAAATCGAACTTGCTTCAAGTGTAGATGAAGCATTAAAAATTTTAGCACAGAAAGACTTCAACGTGATAGTTTCCGACTATGAAATGCCCCTAAAAGATGGTATAAAATTTTTGAAAGAGCTACGGCAACAAGAAAACAATATACCCTTTATATTATTCACGGGTAAAGGCAGAGAAGAGATAGCGATAGAAGCTCTAAATTCAGGTGCTGACTACTACATTAACAAGCAAGGTAACCCTGATACTGTATATGGTGAATTAGCTCACAGTATTAAACTGTTATCAGGACGAATGAAAACGGAGGTTGAACTTAAACAGAAACGGGAAATCTTGGAACAGGTAACAGAGAATGTGGGCGCTGGGTTAGCGATTATAGATGAAACCTACCATATCATATGGTCGAATCGTATATTGGAAAACCTTGTTGGTTCTGCCCCAGGTAAAATTTGTTACTCAACTTTCAATAATTTGGATTACGTTTGTCCCAATTGTGGTGTACAAAAGATCTTTGCAGGCTCATCTTATGATGTTCACGAATATCAAAACATTGACAAAAACGGTAATCCATACTGGATTGAATTAATTGTTACTCCTCTTAAAGACGAGAAAGGCAAAACCATAGCTGCCCTAGAGTTAGCAGTTAATATAACTGAACGAAAGAAGTCAGAATTTAAATTAGTGGAAAGCGAAGAGAGGTACAGGCAATTATTCTCTATGATGCCCAGCGGAGTAGCTGTTTATGAAGCGATTGATGGGGGGTCAGATTTTGTTTTTAAGGATTTCAACAAAGCGGCTGAGGTTATTGAAAATATTCCCCGTAATAGAGTTATTGGTAAACTTGTGACAGACGTTTTTCCAGGAGTTAAAGACTTTGGTCTGCTAGATGTGTTTCAGAGTGTTTACAATTCTGGGGTCAGCGAGTTTTTACCTGCTAACTTTTATTATGATAACGAGAAAATGGGTTGGCGTGAAAACTGGGTTTACAAACTTCCAAATGGTGACATTGTAGCCATTTATAACGATGCGTCTGAACTTAAGAGGAATGAGGCTAAATTTAGGTCTCTTTTTGAAGGTATGGCTCAAGGTGCTTTCTGGCAAGCATCAGACGGTAAACTTATAGATGTTAACCAGGCTGCACTTGATATCTTTGGGTTAACTAAAGAACAGTTTCTAAAGATGAACTCAATGAGTTCAGGATGGAAAGTAATTGATGAAAATGGTGCTGACGTCACAGGATATATGCATCCTTCTATGGTTGCTCTTCGAACTGGAAAACCTGTAAGAGATCAGGTTTTAGGTGTTTTTAACTCAAGAAAAAAAGAATTTGTTTGGGTAAATGTTAATGCTATTCCCCAGTTTAGCCCATCAGAAAAAACACCTTATCAAGTTATGGTTACACTTCATGATTTAACAAAAAATAAGCTCGCTGAAATATCTCTAAAAGAAAGTGAACAGCGTTATCGTATTTTATATGAACAATTGCCTTTAGGTTATCAGTCTTTGGACAAGCATGGAAAGATTATTGAAGTTAACCAAGCATGGTTAGATTTATTTGGTTATAAGCGTGATGAAGTGGTTAATAGCTGGTTTGGTAATTTTCTTTCAAGTGAGGAAGTAAAGCCTTTTAGGGAGAGGTTTGAACGTTTTAAGTCTATAGGGAAAATTCAAGTAACTGTTAAGATGAAACGTAAAGATGATACAATCATTAAAGCAAAGATTGATGGCCGAATTATCTATGATTCAGATGGTAAATTTAAGCAGACACATTGTATACTCCAAGAGGTAAATTAGGGGTGAATTACAAAAATTCTTTTAATCTACAATCCTCTTTTAAATTGGCTTGGCACTGATAGCTACGATTTAAATCTTGCAACAACTTATTTTGTTGTTAAACTTTTTTTATGACCTGACAACTTGAACAAATAGCTGAAAAAAGTAAAAGTTGATATATTTTCATTAAAAAAATGAAATACTGCTTTTTAGATTTCTTAATGATCACTTGTTGATTTAGAAATAAATAACGCAATAACACAAAAAAACTATATTGTTAAAAAATGCTTAATTTATTCCAGTTTCCAATTGTGTTCTACTTCTTATAGTGTCTGTCTATTAATCTCTCTTAACTCTTGAACGGTCGTGTTAGACTTTAGATGTTTACAAGATTCAAATTATGGCTGCTATAACTTACATTTCTTTCTACATTAAAAACATGTCTTGATGCAGATATTAAATGTGAAAAATTAAAATAAAAAATATCTCTAAAAAAGTAATCGCTATTTATTCCTAAATTTTGAACATTTGAAAACAATGAAGATTTTCTTTTATTAATCTCGTAAGAATGTTTTTCTACTTTATTAAAAAGTTAGATATAATAAAATAAATGTATTAACTTAAAATCCATTTCTTCTTTTTAAAGTAAAAAAGCATAACTAAAGCAATCAGCCCCATAACTATTAACACCAAGGGGTAACCCCACATCTGATCAAGTTCAGGCATATAC
>JAAZBP010000149.1 GCA_012513715.1 Thermoproteota archaeon
ACGTTTCCTTCATACCAGTATGCTGGTGGCGTGTATGTGTTATTGAATAACATTAAACCTTCGCATCCTGGTTCAAGGCTAATACCCCACATGCGGACAACTTGGTTGGTTAATTGAGTACCGATAATTCTGTCTCCGAGGTAAACCTTAGATATACTTCCGGGGTAAGTTCCTTCAGGGAAGGTAAAGTTCATAGCCCATGCGCGTCTTTGAGCTGTTGATGATGGGTTGCTGCCTCCTGCATCGATTGTTCTTGGTGATGGTCCGCTAAAGCCGACGAAGCTGCCTTCCATAGATATGAGTGCACTCATGTTCCAGAGTGTGAAGCGACGTTGTGAAGAAGTGTATGAGTAACGATAGATTTCTCCGTTGTCTCCTACTATTGTGGTTCCGCTGGGTACATTTGTAATTGTCCATCTTAGACTTCCATCTGTTATGTCATAAGCGTACCATGTGCTTCCAGAGGTACACCACAGGTAGGCATATGTGCCCATGTAGTTGTATGATTGCCAATAGAACAACTGGACCATGGAAATTGTTAGGTTAGCACCGAAAACTCTTGTCCACAGTACTTCTCCAGTGTGTAAGTCTACTGCAGTGTATTCAAGTTGGCGAATGCTTGTATGGTGTGTATAGATTAGTGTTCCGTCTACAATAAATCTGCTTTGCCATTTACCTTCATATGCATCTCCGGTTTCGAATGCAACTGGGCCTTGATTCATAGATATTTCCATACCTACGTCGCCTCCGACTAAGCCTCCATGTGTAAGTGGTTTAGCCCACAGCACGTGTGCAGTTTCTGGGCCGTCATTGTATGGTACGTATAGGTTTTCAGGTGCTGATGTTAACCAGCTGCCTGCAAGAGTATACCATTCTCTGATTTGAGGATCTATTGGGCGACTCCAGTATTCTGTTGGAAGTGCAAAGCTAGGGTAGTAGTCGATTGTTCCTTCGATTGCTTCAACTATAAGTGGTTCACTTGTGCTAGCTTTGTAAATTACTCCTTGATATTCTTGCTCTGGGAAGTGGGTTACTAAGGTATAGTTACCTGCAACAGCTGGAACAAATACTGTGCCTGTTCCGCCTGTTGAGTCTGTTTTGAATGGACCTAAAGTTTGGTTTGTCCCGTCGGGTTTAGTAACGGTTACAGTCATATCTACCCAACCGTCACCAGCTCTAGTTGGTTCAGTAATGCCAAGGTGGATTAAAGTTTCTCCGCCCACGTTTACTGGGTTGGGAGTTGCGCCTATGTATGGAAATGTTGCTCGCGTGCTTTGTGCTTCAACTGATGGTAATGCTACCACTAATGTACTTATTACGAATAACATTGCTAATCCAATAGAAAATATTTTGTTTCTTAGTTTCAAGTATTTTTTCTTCCTGTTATTTTATATCCATAACTAATGTTATGGTATACAGTATCATGGTTTCTTTTAGTTTTAAACCCTTGTAAGTGATACCAGCATCTAACAAGCATCAAAAACAAATAATTTAAAATAGATAATCAATACAAACATAATATTGAAGTAAAAGTGGATAAACTTATTTCAAATGATAAAGTAATCGATGAGATCATAGTTACTTTAATTGAACTTGATCTGAACACTACCCAAGCTAAACTTTACGCTTCACTTGCAAATACTAACAATATCACAGCTACCAAAATCTCTGAACTAACAAAAATAGCTAGATCAGATACCTATCAGACATTATATGAATTAACAAAAATTGGACTGGTAGAAATTATACCTGAACAACCAAAAAGGTTTCATGCAGTACCCCTAAAAGAGGGCTTCTCAATTTTGATTTCAAGAAGGCAGGCAGCAACGGTAAAACTTGCTATCCAAGCTAACATGATAGTTAAGACTTTTAAAGAGAATGCTCAAGAAAAAATTTCTGATGAAGAAGAGTTCACTGTATTTGCCGAGAAAACAAAGAGCACAAAAAAAGCAAATAGTTTAGCATCAAAAATTGAAAAAACTATTTTTGTGATGGGTTCAAACCGTGTTCTTCTGCAGTGGGTTTTAAAGGAGCCGAATTTGATAGAGGATACTGTTGCACGTGGAGTGACTCTTAGAGTAATTTTTCCCCAAAAAGAAAAAGATGATTTGAGCCCAGAAATTAATCGGAACCTTAGAAAGTATCCTACGTTCAAATCAAGATTGACTTCAGAACCAATAAACGGTACCTTCGCCATTTATGATAACAAAACAGTACTGCTGAATATAGAACCAAATAATGGAGACAGTAAATATCATAGTTTGGTGTCCAACAACGAAGTTTTCGTAAATATCTTCATATCTTATTTTGAGTCTATTTGGAGAAACTCTGAAGAACTCAATTAAAAAAAGCAACTTTAAAAATCAATATTTCAAGTATAAATTATTACGTACAGTGTTTGCTAAAATATCAGATATTTGTACTAACATTAAGTTAAAGAAAAAAGTAAGTTATTTATTGGGTCTAATTCTAGAGTTCAAACCAGAAATGAGAAACATAGGCGAAAAGCGGATGGAGACAGAATTATACTATAAACTGT
The DNA here is from genome assembly GCA_012513715.1 of Thermoproteota archaeon. Classification (GTDB taxonomy): domain Archaea; phylum Thermoproteota; class Bathyarchaeia; order Bathyarchaeales; family Bathycorpusculaceae; genus Bathycorpusculum. The sequence goes on from JAAZBP010000149.1 coordinate 2,540, forward strand.
TTGATGCGCAATCAACAATTAAAAGTGAGGGCCAAGCGAAAGCTGTTCTTGATGATAAATATTTAACTCTTAATTTAGAGTTTGGAGATCCACTATTTTATTCATACACAGATTTTCTTGGGGTATCAGAGGGTGACTACCAGATTAACCTTTTTTTACCTTTGAAGGAGAAACTGCATCTTTCACGTTTAGGATATCAATATGAAGATTTTCTCCGAGAATTCTTTAGGTTACGCAATGAATTGCTGTTGAAGTACCTGCTTATGGAGGATAAATTAATTCAGGGAAGCTTTAAGGCGCAATATACCTGTTTTGACTCTTTGGGACAACTACAGCATAAGGGATCCTGTGAACTGAGAATATATGAAACTGCAGTTGTGGTTCTTCCTCAGAAAAATGAGCCGATAAGGATTCCTTACTGCTACATTAAACAGGTAACAAAAGGTGACTGGAAACTGATTATAATAGATGATTTTGGAGAAAAATACGAGTTCACTCAGATGGGAGAAAACTTTGATCCTTTCACTAAAAGATTGGCAGAAGCTAACAGTGCTTTAACCCGTCGCTCACAAGAGACAGTTAAAGAAATAGTACCTGAAGCTGATCCAGCTACAGTTCAGAAACTTGCAGCACTATTGAAAGATGGAAAAGGCGCCAAAAAGCAACAAATTGAGTCGTTGTCACCCCAATTCTGGAAGCGTATCGTAGAAAAAATCAAAGATGCGGGATTAGAGAAAGAATACAAGTTTCTTGATTCTGTGGCGTCACATGAAAATGTTTACTTCGGTACAAAAATGGGTTTGATGGGAACCTTAACTGGTTCATACATGTGGCTGCTAATTCCGCTTTATAATGTTAAAGCAGGCAAACTTGGGAACGCTGTAGCTTTTGAAGCATTTAACATTAAAAAAGAAAGTGAAGAAGAAACAGAAGAGGAAACTATAACAGAAGAAGACGAAAACAACCAGCAAGATGAAGATGAAAAGGAAACATCTGCAAGTGGGAAAGCAACATACTTTTTTAGACTAATCAATGAACAAGACTACGTGAAAACCTCCAAGGATGAACTTGATAAAGTATTGGCAAAGTTTGCAGAAAACTTTAATCGTGGAATGATTGACATAAATTTTAGGCGTGAACCAATTTTTCTAACCGAAGATATGCTTAATAAACCAAAATATACAGCCTACCGTTATGCAATAGCCAAGATGCCACAGGTTAAACTGCTTAGAAAACATTTTATTGGTCGAGTAACCCACTCAAACTTTGACCAATGGAAAAGTAGCGTCACAAATTTATTAAATTTCAACAGCAATAGTCAAGATAATACAGAAAAATTAACAAGAAAGTGAAAACAAAATGCCCGGATATAAACACCCATGTAAGTACTGCGGAAAACTCGTCTCCAGCGACGATAATATGTGTCCTTTCTGCGGTAAAGTTAACCCAGTTGGAGATATTAGATGCCCCAATTGTCGCAGCCCAATCGAAGAAGGCCAAATGCGTTGCAGCCACTGCGGATTTGCACTTCAGACTATCTGCTTTGTCTGCGGTAAAACAACATTCTTCGGAGACTACTGCCAAAACTGTGGACAAAGACTAACCGTGTTCTGTCCAAAATGCAAGGTAGAACAGCCCCCAATAGGGGAGAAATGCATAAAATGTGGTAAACCACTAAAGATTCGGAGAAAATAAAAATGCCACTACAACCTTTCACAAAAAACTATGAAGACCTCAGCACCGAAGCGGGATTCCAATTCGTGTTTAAATGTGACGTCTGCGAAGACGGCTACAAAACAGAGTTTATCCAAAGTAAAACCTATAAAAAAGCTGGATTTTTCCGTGGATTAGGCAGAGCAATCTCAGTAGGCTCAGACCTTTTAGGTCAAAGTTCAGGTTACTCTCTTGAACGTGGAACTGACGCTATAAGCGAAAGATTCCAAGGTATGACACCTGAATGGCATAAAGAACATGAAAAAGCTTTTGAATTAGCACAAAACGAAGCAAGAGGACACTTTCATCGTTGCCCCAGATGCCACAAATATGTTTGTGAAAATGACTGGAACGAACAGGATGGATTATGTGTAGAAGATGCACCTAGAGAAAGCACTGAAGTAGCAGCTGCACGCGCAGAAAAGATGGTCGCTGACATTAAACGTAAAGCAGAAGAAACCCAAGTTTACAATGGAGAAATAACTCGGAGACAAACCATTTGTCCACGATGTGAAAAACCAGCTGGTCAAGGCAAATTCTGCAATAACTGTGGAGCACCACTTGGCTTAGCAGTGTGCCAGAAATGTGGAGCAAAAAACCCTGCAGGAACAAGATTCTGCGGTGAATGCGGCGGCAAACTCCGCTAAAACCAATTTTTCTTTACTTAATTTAAAAATCAGTTCTTTTTAAGAAATAAAAAAAGGAATAAGGGATTTTTAAGCTGTAGCTATTTGTGTTATTTCGTTTATTTCTGGTATGCCGTTGCTGTTTGTATCGACCCAGTGGAAAATATAGCATACATTAGAGTAGTCTTCAATTGTGGAGTACATCGATTTCAGTTGTAAACCTGAAGCCCAAGTGCCTTTCCAGCCTAATCCGTAGTTAATGAAAACTTGATTGTTGTTTTCATCTTTTAAAGTCATAACTACAAAGTAGTCTTCATGGTCAAAATCTATGCTATCAAGTGCGCGGTCAACTTTGGCTGTGTCTGTTTTGGTTTCTATGAATTTTATGTTTGTGCCGTCGTTTTGGAAGTAGACAGGTGTTAATCTTGAATCTTCGAGATATTTTACGCACCAGTGTGGACCAGGACCGCCAGACAAAACAACTGATTTACCAGTTAACAGTAGGCGTCCTTTGTCTGCTGCATCTTGTGAGACAAATTCTGGGTTGCTGTCAAAAGATTGAACTTGTGTGTTGCTGCACATGCCATAGATTACTGAGCCTGCTGCAACATCATAAGTTGCCATTGGAGAAGTCATGCGGTACGGGTCAGCATAGATGAAGAAAACAGAGTTTTCGCTTGCTCCAATTACAGCTGTTTGCAGATTAGATACCGCTAAGGGATTTATGAACTTTTGAATACGAGAATTTTCTGTATCAGCGACATATATGTTGCCTTCATTATCAACTGTGATGCCCATAGGAGCAATGAATTGTCCGTTGCCAGAACCTTCACTACCAAACGAACCTAAAAATTCGCCGTTATCGCTATACATTTGAACTTTGCACCCAAGATAATCAAGCACATAGACAACTCCGTTAGAGTCAACAGCTGTATCAACCGGTAAAGTAATTGGATAGTAACCTGACCCAACAATATTGAAGCTATTCAAGAATTCCCCATTACTACTGAATTTTCGAACGCAATAGTTTTCAACGTCAGCTACATACAGGTTACCTTTACTGTCAACAGAGATGCCATATGGGGTGAAATATCCGCTAGCACTGAAATCACTGATACCCCATTTAGCTAAGAATACACCGGTGCTGCTGAATTTTTGAATACATTCGTTGTAGGGGTCTGTTACGTAAACGTTATCGTTATCATCCACAGCTAAACCAACAGGGAAAACAAATTGGCCATCACCAGAACCTTCACTGCCCCAAGAACCTATGAATAAGCCGGTGTTTGTGAATTTTTGAATACGAGAGTTCTCTGTATCAGCCACATATACGTTACCTGCACCATCAACAGCTATACCGATAGGACTATAAAATTGGCCATTAGCAGTACCAAAGCTTCCCCATTTAGTGACAAAGTTGCCGGAACTATCAAATTTTTGTATACGATTATTTCCAGTGTCAGCCACGTAAACATTACCTAAATCATCAACAGCCACATTATGAGGGTACTGTAATTTCCCGTCAGCAGAGTTGTCCCATTTATCTAAGAATATTCCGTTGTTAGCAAATTTCTGAATACGATTATTATCAGTGTCAGCCACATAGACATTATCTAAACTGTCAACAGCAATACCATATGGATAACGGAATTGTCCATCTCCTTGTCCGTAACTACCCCATTTAGCCAAAAAGAAACCTGTATTAGTAAATCTCTGAACACGACTATTATCAGTGTCAGCCACATAGACATTATCTAAACTGTCAACAGCAATACCAACTGGATAATTGAATTGGCCATCACCAGAACCATAAGTACCCCACTTAGCAGTGAAGATGCCTGTATTGGTAAATTTCTGAATGCGAGCATTATACGAATCGACTACGTAAACGTTACCTGCGTTATCAACTGTTATGCCGCGTGGATAATCGAATTGTCCATCACCAGAACCATAAGTACCCCACTTACCCAAGAAGAAACCTGTACCAGTGAACTTTTGAATACGGTCATTGCCTGAATCAGCCACAAAGACATTACCTGCACCATCAACAGCTATCCCGGATGGATAACTAAATTGGCCATCACCAGAACCTTCACTACCCCAAGAAGTTAGAGGGTAGCCGTTACTTGCAAATTTTTGGACAACACATTTTTGCCGGTCTAAAACATAGACATTTCCTGTTGGGTCGACTGCTACTCCAGTGGGCCAGTCAAAGTGGCCTTCCGAAGAGCCTAACTGAGAGTCATATATGTATGAAGCGTTCACTAACGAAACCGACAGAGATGAAATTAAAACCACTACCAGAGCTATCGCTGCAATTTGTGTATTTTTGAATCTGCGTACATTATTTTTTTGATTAAAAGTTTTTGAGAAATTTGTTGCATCTAAATTTAACAATGTTTTTTCCTCAAGTTGAGTTTTAGCTATCAGGTTATATACTTTTCTAGTGATGGAAAAACCGGTTCTACTCATAATTTATTGCTCTTTTGTGAATGGGATAACCAAGTTTGTTCAAAAAAATTCTGAGAATACAAAATATGACTAAGTAACTTTGCTGACTAATTTTGAAATTAATTTGGGTAAAGATTCAAATCAACTGAAAGTTTACGATTATATGTTGTATAGTAATTCGTTTTTTGAGGACAACAACCAAAAAGTACTATGATAGTGGATAGCCTAACCTTTGAATTGAAAGTATTTAGGTATGAAAAATAAATTTTGAAAGTACTACGCGGCATTATCGTTTTTAGGCGCAACATTTAGATTTATATGTCTCTAAGACTACTCATGCGTTAATTCAATGAAAACTTATTAGAATTTAATCTGTTTATAATTGAACAAAAATTGGAATAGAGAAAAAACAGGAGTAAATTAGATGACTGAATACAAAACTTACAGGCAGCCTATAAACAAAAATGTTTTCCGAATAGCCATAATAGCATTAGTTATCACTTTGATAGTCGGTATATTTGCTACCACTATGCTTTTTCAAGTGGGTGTCGGACAAGCGGGAATGGTAGTTGACCCTCTTACCGGGTCCATTAGTGATCCCTTATTAGGTCCAGCTTTTGGAGTAAAAGCACCTTGGGCTTCAATAGTAAAAGTGCATTATGCTAGAGAAACACTTGGAATGTTTGGCGACGGAAGTGACCCCTTAGCAGATCAACCTTCAATTGGGTGTTTTTCAAAAGACCAACTAGAAATGCAGGTGTCGATTCTTATTCGCTGGTCTGTTGACCCCAATAAACTTAGAGAGCTATACCAGAGTTATCCTTCACTAAATTGGGAAGAAAAAGCTGTAGCTTCAATAGTTAAGGAACACCTTCGCTACATTACAAAACAGTACACAGCAGTAGAAACAATAGAGTTACGTGACCAAATAGGTCTAGAAATAGAGCAGGAATTAACACGTGCAATACGCGAAGCAGTGTCTTTACGGGATGCAATAATAAACATCGAAGTTGACCTAAGAGATATAGGTCTTCCAGACAAATACACAAGTGCAATAGAAGACAAATTAGCAGCTGAACAACTAAAGATACAAGCAGAATTTGAAGCTGAAAGAAAAATTGTTTTAGCAAACGCTGATGCTCAAGCACTGCTAATAGGAGCTAACGCTACTGCACAGCAGAAAGTAATCGATGGCCGCGGAATTAGAGAAGCAATAGACGTTTTGATAGCAGAACAAAGTATCACTGATGAAGATTACATGGAATTTTTAGATCTATATGTTTATCTAAAAACTTTAGAGACCCTTGCAGAAAACGAAAATGTAACTTTCATTGTTGGAGTAGAAGGCGAAAATCTGCTGATACAACCACAAAAACCTTAATTCTTTTTTTTAGGTATTTTAGGTCTGTTTTAAGTCGGAATTAACATTTGAGTGGGTTGAAAATTTTTGGCTTTTCTAGCTTGTTTTTTTACAAGAAAATAATTGATAAAAAATGTTTTAGGAAAGGATGCAGCCCCCAAACACCCATTTCAATTCTACTTTAGCTCGATTTCAACCAGCAAAATCGACATAACCATAGCATCAAAAAACCACAGGTCTACAAGCACCACTACCAGCCATCGCGTTGCCTCTGCACATATCCATCAAACCCTCAAACACTAAAAGATCTTCTCGACGCAGCGCCTTACCAAAACCTCTCCAACCCACAATATCCTCCTCCAAAACAACCCTGTACGGAGGAACAGTCCTACCCACAACAAACACACCCCAACAAACCTGAATCCGCTAAATACTGCTTTTAAACTATCATTGAAACACTATATTATGCAGTGGAGAGGGCAGTGAAAGTGAAAAATAAGAAAAAACACAAATCTTGCAGTTCCAACCCTACATACATATATTGGTAAAAATTGACCAGCAAAGAGCAACCTAAAACTCCTGCTAAAAACACTCACATAAAGAAACCTGAGTATCTATACCTTTAGTTTTTCTCTACACACAAGACATGTAGCCGAATACTTTTCCAGTTATCTTTTAATTCCCGTTTTTTGCGATTATTCTTTGTATTAAAGTAGTAGTCTAGCAAATTTTGCAGACAACTACTACTGACTTTCAACTTTCGTTTCTTGGGATTTTGCTTTGCAGCTGTTGTGGATTTTAAGAATTTGATGAAGGATTTAGTGTAAAACCTGCCGCTTTTCTTATGTGTGATAGTTGTTTATAGGGCAAGATGATGGTGGGTAAACCCAGAAAGTACGATTATAAAGAAGGCAAAGACAAAATCGTAAAAGCAACAGCAACACAACAGGAAACGTGCACAGAATCTTTGTTTCATAATTAACTGCAAAACCTAAAAGCCAATTGATAGAACAACAACAAACGAAAAAATGCGCTGTTGTTGTTCTACCAGAAAAAAATAGGCACCATTGATTTTTTTGTGCTCAGAAAAACACGTTTATTTTGAACCTGAAAAATAACTTATATTTTTAGCTAAACATGGTTTATCATTCATCAATCAGTGGGATATTTGAAATGTGGGTTTGCGATGTCTTTGAGTATAAAAATCCTTATGACGAAGACATCTGTGAGGAATGTGGCAGCTACAGCGAAGAACCAGCCTATGACGCAATAGCAGACGAAGACGACGAATAAAACTCAAATTCTATGTGGCTTTTATTGCAAAATTCAGTTGGGCGAAGGTTCATTTTGTCAAGTTTTAAATTAAATATCCACCAATAAAGTGGGTAACTTGAGAATTTGTTATTGTTTTCGCGTTACCTTTGCT
>JAAZBP010000150.1 GCA_012513715.1 Thermoproteota archaeon
TCTACAAGTAGATGCCAAAATCTCACTTAGCTCCAAGACAATACCTCAGTTGTAGGAGGCCTCCCTGAACAAGGCATACCTGAATAGACTATAGCAAGAGAGCATACTTAGCTCTATGCTTTAGGACACGTGTACGAAAATTTAGTACACTCTCTTGAAAAAATAACGTTAAATATCCATTTTTCCTTGTAAAAGATATCAATCTGAACCCTCTGAGGCATACAAGCCGTGACAGGACAAAAAAAAGTAATGGCGGCGGCAGCAATTCTTGCCATCTTATCGGCATTTCTACTATACGGAGTAAGCTATGTTCTTTTTCCCGATGTACAATCTGGGCCTCAACCAATACTCGCCATTTTCCAAGTAGTACCTTTATCATCCATTCATATCGACAGTGCTGGAAACGTTAACCCTTCAACAGTTCCTATTCAAAGGAATGGAGATGTTTACACGCTTACTGGAGACATCATAAACTACACCCTCATAGTCCAAAGAGATAATATCGTTATTGACGGTGCGGAACACACTCTTCGAGGATATGTTCAAGGGAACATCTATGGTAGTGAAGCCATCGAACTTAGCGGCAGAAATAACGTGACAATTAAAAACATAGTTATCGAACAATTCTGGAAGGCCATAGTAGCACAAAGCTCTTCAGACATTACTATTAGCGAAAATACCCTAAGAGACCTTGGATCAACAGGTATCGCTCTTGGTTCATGCAATAACACTATTATCGCTAAGAATAATGCAAACAACATGGCCACCGCTATTGACATCAGCAAATCGAATGAATTAACCCATCCATCAAACAATACAATCACAGATAACACCATAACCAACGCTGTCACAGGAATCCAGATTCAATCGGGCGCTCTAGACAATGTTTCCAACAATAATTTTGAAAACATCTATACGCCCATTTATGTAGCAAGTAACTCAACCATAATCTCAAAAAACGTAATGAAAAACGGAATTGACGCAATAAGCCTTGGCGGAATCTACAGTGACAATAATGCAAACTATACGGGCGGTTCCTACTGTAGCATCTTTGAAAACAGAGCGGAAAACTTTACAGACGCAGTAATTTCAATCAATCTATCTGTCAACAGCACTATTTATCAGAATTATTTAACGAATAGCACATATGGCGTAGTGATAAGTCGTGGCGGTGAATGGATAGTAGAAAATAATTTCTTCTATCATAACAATTTCGTAAACAATACCCAGGATATTCTAGTCGGCGCACCTCAATACGTGAACTTTTGGGATAACGGTAAAGAAGGTAATTACTGGAGCGCCTACAATGGAATAGATGCAAACAATGACGGCTTAGGCGATACGCCATTCAACTTTGATGCTAAGAATGCTGATAGATATCCGCTTATGAAAATATACGGTTACTGGGGAACAGAACAATCAATATTAGATCTAATACTCGGACCGCTACTCTTGATAGGCTTAGCCGCTCTAGTGGCATTCACCATCGTAGGAACAGGCTATTTCATAAATTCAATGCTAAAAAAAGAAAAAATCGAAAAATGACTAAAGCAAAGGCATGCCTCTGCCAAGTTAGAAATTTGAAAGGAGCACAGGCAATCCCCCATTCGTAGCTGGATTAATCCTGTTTGCGAACGCTTACAAAGCGCCTTTTTTGCTCCCTACCCATCGGGGGACTAAACGTCGATGACGCGGGAGCAGAGCAAAGGCACAGACCTTCCTGTCTTTCGGGGTACAAAGGCTAAGCTAAACCGCGCCATATTCGAGGTCCTCCGAGTGAAGACGCTAGCCAGCTATGACGCTTATCTTTAAATTAGACGAATGAAGGGTCATAGGCACTATAAGTATCAGGTTATTGACCGACGTCTGAAAAGACTCTACGAAGAACGCTGGATACTTAAAAACGGAACAAAAAAGACAAAACCAGGCACAGACACACCACTCTACGAATTAAGCCTCCGTGGCCAAACCGCCCTAGAAATGGATAAAACAAGCAGGAGTAGATTTCTCAGAGAAGCCAACGATGACCTACTGCTACAGATGAAAAAGCTTCTTGCAGAGTTCCGAGAATCCACCCGCAAGGCAAGCAAGAATTAGAGTTGTTTTATAGCTTTAACGTTAACTCAGGATAGGCTAATTTATTGCTATGCTTTAGCGGCAGCGATAACGCCTTAGCCAAGTCAGTTATGTTTTGGGAATCGACTTCTTCATAGACCTCAGAAAACCTTTGACCATTCTCAACTTCCAATGGGGGCTCGGAGTATTGCCCTATGAGATCATCTATCAAAGCAACGATTGTTGGCTTAGAAATCATGTACACCTCGCACTCAGGACCCAAAACTGGAAGCCCATCCCCACTCCAAGCAGTAACCTTGATATGGTCATCCATCAAAGGAAGCAAATCATTAGATTTGCATCTTTCCAAAAAATCTATTTGGGCATCTAAGGCCCGCTTTTCAATTTCATTACCATATTGTGCGCGAAAAGCTTCCTTAACCTTGCTTGACTTGCCAATTATGTCGTGCTCTTTTAAAAACAAGTAAATGTCATGTTGGTACACTAGTTCGCCGCCAAGTTTTGCGGGGAAAACCGAGGAAGCAAAATCACCGCATAAATCAAAAAGAAACGCCCATAAATGGTAAAGCAGAACGTTTCGCCCGTAGTCATAGCCAAAAGAAATTTGCGGTCTCATCGTCAAGGTGACTTTGCCAAAATCTTTAATGATTGTATCTAGGTTAACTGGCTGATTCTTAAAGTATTGTCGCAGGCTCTTTTTTGTTTCCTTCCAATGCTCTTCTATTAAGGCATAGTTTTCTTCTTTGAGCAGCAGGTTAAAGTTTTTGCAGGAGAGCCACGCTAAGAACAAACTCGCCTTAGCATTGTCCTCAAGGTATGAGTAATCAAGCAGTTTCATAGTTGTTCTTTTTCCTGTCTGAAATGGTTCTAACTGCTATAAACTCTTTTGGAGAATCAGCGACGTAAAATATGTCTTTTAAAGATTCATCACTCTGCGAGCTCAGAAGTGTTATCATCACACTTAGACGGCAGACAGTTTTTAAACTGAGCCTGAGAGTTGGTCAAGGTGAATAGGGATTGGTTAATCTTGTCGAGGACTGGGCAGTCCTTGAAGAATACGCTGGAGAAAAACGCGGCTTCTACCAACTCATCGGCGTTGAAGGCAAAATCGAAGTTCGAGTGCAGACCGGAAGAGTAGGCTTCATAAAGCAATTCAAGAGAGCAGACGACCCACGCCTAAATAGAATCTTGGATTTCTGCAGAAAACATCACTATATCCAAATCAGCGAACGCCTACCAAGCCAAAAATTCTTCAAACAAAAAGGCGACATCTAAAATGGCCACCGATACAGGATCGCTTGTCTACGTCCGATACAAGGACCACGTGCTTTTCAAAAACATACAACAGCCGATGGCAGAAGCAGTTGAACGTGAAACAATCGGCTGGCTAACCAAGCAGAACGAAGAAATAATGCTAATAGAACATGACCGCACAATTCCTAATGCTCAAATTCCCAGCGGTCAAGGCAGCGGAGTCATAATTTTGAAGAGTTGTGTTCTTGAAATGCGTGGACTACCGCTACCAAAGATTTTAGACTGGAATTTAAATTCTCAAAGCACCATAGGTAAAGGCGAGTTCGCGCTTCAGCCAAAGAAGCGAAAAACTCAACAAAGAAAAAGGAAAGACGGCAAATGATTACTAGAGCCACGCAAACACTAGCACAGCCCATAATCAGAAATCGCCAACTAACCGTTGAAGAACTAAAAACACTCAATCTTCCACTAAACATCCAAGGCGACACAATAACAATCGACCACAGCTTAAGAGGCTGGCCACTTCAGCAACCAGTCACCTTAAGCCTAAACAAAGTCTTAGCAGCCAAAGAAAAAGGCTTAATCAACTACATCATAAGCGCACTCGTAAGCGAAAGACCCAACCTAATTCCATACGTCTTCGACAACCAAAGCCTCATCAAAATGGCAAGACATTTCCTACGCCACTGCTCAGGCTCTCTAAACAGCTGCTACAGCTACACTTCAACCGTACAAAGATACTCAATCTGGCTTGGCTACAGTCCTGACCTCATAATCCAAGACTGCAAACCCATCGGCAACATACCCGACCCACAAAGAGTACAAAACCACTCAGGCTATCTCGACGAGTATGTGGCAGCGCTTCAAGACGAAGGCTTAACACCAAGCAGAGTGCACTGCTGCGCCAAACATGTCAAAACCTTCTACAGAACAAACAACATCAAGCTTGAGCTTTCAGCACCATTAAGCCGAAGAGTAACCTACAAAGACAGAGCGCCAAAACCAGAAGAACTCGCAAAACTACTCGACATAGCACACCTACGAGAAAAAACCATCATATCCATGCTCGCTCTCAGCGCTTTCAGAGAAGAAACACTCGCCAAACTCCTCTACAGACACGTCCAAGAAGACATCGAAAACAACACCATCCCCATCCACGTTCATGTAGAAGCAGAAATCACCAAAGGCAAATACCACGACTATGACACCTTCCTCGGAGCAGAAGCAGCACAATTCCTAAAAGCATACTTAGAGCAACGGAAAAAAGGCTCACAAAGAATCCCACCAGAAACCTTGACTCCCGAGGCACCACTAATAAGAAATGAACACTACCGCACGCCAAAAAGCATAAGCTCAAAAGAAATACGCAGACTCGTACACGAACTCTACAAAGATGCAGGACTAATCAAGAAACCCATCGGACGCATGTACGACCTAAGAGTACACAGCCTAAGAAAATACTTCAAAACCCAAATGCTCGCCCTCGGCGTCCAAGCAGACTACGTTGACTACATGATGGGACACACAATAGACACCTACCACGACATCCAAAGCATAGGCATAGACAAACTACGCAACATCTACGCAGCAGCAGGATTATGCATTAAACCAAAAACGCAAGTAAGCAAAGTCGAAGCCTTAAAAGAAATCATACGCGCTTGGGGATTAAACCCAGAACAACTCTTAACCAGAGATGCACTAGCTGAAGGTGCAATCACCTACACAAACCAAACTGACATAGAAAACCACCAACTAATAGTGCTAAGCAACCACATTAAGGAGCTGATTCACAATGAAAAAACAGGCTAAATTCCAGTCAAATCTTTTGAATACCAGCGGGCCCGCCATCCACAAATAAATCTAAATCAGTTTTCGCGGTTTTTTTGCACCTTTTTATATTTTCAGGTTTATTTAGACGCTAAATTCTTTATGTACTTCAGGATAAGTTGAGGTTGATCA
>JAAZBP010000151.1 GCA_012513715.1 Thermoproteota archaeon
CCTCTCAGCCCATTTTTCCACTTTATTTTTTTGACTAAAAAAGGGGAAGGATTGGTTTTTGTTTTGTTGTGTTTATTCTTTTTTCTTGAGCATCATTATTACTAGTAGTACTAGTACTATGATGATTAAGACAAATAGACCTGCGGCGACTGGAAGGAAGTATTGGTCAGCTACTGATGGAGGAGTTTCTGTTGGGGCCGGTGTTGGTTCTGGTGCTTCATCTACTGCGAAAGCTGTGACTGAATGTGACGGATAGTATGATTCACTGCCTGCAAAAGAAGCGGTAATAATGTAATCGCCTGGAACTTCTGGAGTAAATGAGCAGCTAAAGAAGCCATTTGAATCACTTGTAGTTCTACCCACCTCATAGTAGTTATTGTTCGGGTCAAGTACCGTTAAGATAACATCAACGCCTGTAGCGTTTGTTGGCTTAATCTGCTGCTGGTAGGCGTATTCCATCCACGCTTCCATGCTATCCTCAGAGACAGCTGGAAGACCATGTGGGAAGCGTGTTGTAATTATGTCCTGTGTCGTGCCGCCAGATGTGTCCATGACTGTGCCCTCTACTAGTACGCTGCTACCATGTAACGTAACCTTCGGAGATGCTGAAACTGTGGTAACTGTTGGTCCCTTGCCGAAGCTGTATATCTGGTTGTCAAGACTGTCATATGAGATCAAGTAGCCGTCGCCTATAGGACCACCAGCTGTAGGGCTGTACTGTAATATTTTCCATACTAGACTTCCATCAGTGCAGTTAATTGCCATGCGATAGCTTGGATGTAATGGCGGGGTATACATAATTCCTTGTGAAAGGAATAGTTTTCCATCTGCAATAGTATGTCGATTGTAGCCGAAAAATGGGTAGCTTTCAAAGGGAGTATCATAGCCAGCATCTCCAGCATAGAATGTCCACGCGATCTTTCCTGTCTCAAGGTCGATGGCATTAACGTAGCCCCCGAGATCCCAGATGTAGACTTTGCCGTAAGCGATTTCACCATCACGCCAAACAGCACTATCACCGCCTCCTTCCAGCTGGACTGGACCCCATAACTTTTGACCGGTTGTTAAACTATAACCCCAAGCTTGATTCCTATCCTTGTTATGCATAACGTAGTAGCCTTCGCGCGCGCATAATACACTGGTGTCTTCATATTTGGGTAATGTTTGGTTTATTGGTCCCCACAGTTTAGCGCCTGTCCTTGCATCGTAGCCTGCGACGTAGTGATAGCCCAAAGTGACTCCTTGATATGAAACCGATCCGGGTACTTGACGCACAAGTATTACTTCAGGGGTTACGGCAGCAATGCTAAGACTGATGCTGTCACCGTTAAATGTCTTTGGAAGCGTTGCGTTCCATACTATTAAGTTGGGATCAGAGCCGTTAGCGGTACCGGTTACCCGAATGAATGCGCCTGAGGGATTTATCAATTTGGTGTAGTTGTACATGCGCAGATCACCACCAGAAACGTAGTAGCCGATAATTGCTCCCTCCGTATCATAGAATTCCTTTGCTTTAGAATCGACTAGCTTGCTTGTACTAATAGTATTAGTAATGTTTTTCAAAAAGTTTCCAGTATGTGCGTCGTATATTCCCATCCAGTTAGGCCCAAAGGAGAAGGCTCCGCCGGCACTCGGTGAACTATATAGAAATGCATTTGATCCGAACTCCTGATAGTTATTGTAGTTTACTATTTGACCCCATGCAATTGTCTCAATGCCTGATTTACCTGCAGGTAGGTCCCATACTACTTCTCCTGTGCGAATGTCTACTGCTCTCCAGCCTAACACGTTACCAGCTGGACTACTGTCATATACATTGTAATAGAGTATTCCGTTGAGGATACAAACCGGGTGGAAGTAGTTTTGAATCAGTGAGGCTGAACTGTAAGAGGTGGATGAATCGCTGCCGATTGGGAATCCTGGTTGGCCTCCCCAGTGGGCTGCTTTCGTCCACACGATATGGGCAGAGTTTGGTGCTGTACCAGCCGGATAGACATTTCCACTAGCATCGTATGCGCCTTGACCACCTAATCCAAAAGCGTTAGCCCCTATTTCTCCCCAGTTCCAATTAAGCCCATATATTGGGCGCACCCAGTATTCAGTAGGGAGAGGAGGAGTCACATAATTTGGCAATAGCGGTTCTTCCTGAACTGTCAAAATCTTTATACTACTTTCAGATGGCAACATTTTGCTCCCAATCAGATGGCGATTACTGCTGCTGATGGTAGGATCGTCTTTATTGTAGCCTTTTAATACTTGTCCAGGATAAAAAGCCTGCAAAGTGTAATTACCGACCATATCGGGTGTAAAGGTAAAAATTACTCCAGCGACCGGACTTGCATAGTATGGTCCATGAGTGGTTTTCTTTCCGGCAGGATCTGTTATTTCAAGTGTTATGTCTTCATAGAGATCACCTCGGTAACCCGAGCCTGTTGGTGTGGGTTTGCTGAAAGTGATGCCGACATAAACCATTTCACCAACGCCTACAGGGTTAGGTGAAGCAGTTACAAATAAGAAGGTTGGAGTATCATATACCTGCTGCGCGTTCGCTATAAATTCAGGGGCAATAGTTATCATTGCAGACAATGCCAAAAGCAGAATTAAAGCAACAGTACAAAGTTTCGTTTTTTCCTTTGATAATCTGTTATTTTTTGCAAAATTCATTTTTTTCTTACACCTATTTTTTATAAAGCACGTTTGCTTCTAGCTTCTTCTTCGCTTTTTTTTCTAATAAAACATTGTAGCCACAAATTGTTGAGACAAACTTAAATTCTGATATATTTATATAATTAATAATTCAAAAGCAAAGTGGAGAGAGACTATTTGCAAATCCAAGAAGACAAGATAGGTCTTCTCACTGAAATAGGCTTCACTAAAACACAGGCAAAAGTCTATATGGCACTCATAAAAAATGGAAAAACAAATGCCAAAACCCTCTCACAAAATATGAACATAAAAAGACAAGAAATATACCGCACATTAACAGAACTACAAAAAGTAGGTTTCGTTGAAAAAACCTTCTCTAACCCTATTGAATTCGAAGCGATACCATTGAAAGATGCAATAGAACTTATTTTGAATTTAAAAGCAGAAGAATACTCAAAAACTTTGGAAAAAAGTAAAAAAATTCTAAGAGAACTCAAAGATACAGATATTATCCAGAACAAAAAAGAATATTCTATAAGTATTGTTGAAGGCAAAGATACTATAATTAAAAAATGTAGAACCGCACATATTAACTGTGTTTCCAGTGTTTGTGTATGCTCTACTTTTCAACGTTGGATTCAAATGGGAAGAGAGATTCATGAGAACATCCAAAATAACTTAACAAGAGGCATAGAATACCACATTGCCGTGGAGATCCCTAACGGAGAAATTTTAATCCCTGAAGAAGTAAAATCACTTCTAAAACATCGAAATTATGTTGTAAAGATACATAATAACCCTATGGAAGTTAACGCTGTAATTTTTGATGGAGCACTAACTGGTTTTAGTCTTTATACTTCAAAGTCAATTGGCGAAACACCGATGATTTGGACAAACCAGCCCAGCATAATTGCGGGCTTCCAAGAATACTTTAAAAAAATATGGAATTCAGCAAAAAAACTTTCAGCAAATAAAAAATTGACTAACGAACTGGTATTCTACATTCAGAATGAAACAATGAACTACTCCCATAATTCTGTTTGAGATTAACAATTTTGAGTCAGGTATTTTTGTCGCTTTTACTATTTTTTGGAGTTTTTTTAAAGTAACCTCATCATCCTTAATAGTAGAAATCAAGAGTATCAATAAAAATTCAAAGACAAACAGCCCAAGTAAAAAAAAGAATTGCGTTATTTTAGTGAACAAACAAAGTTTTCTATTGCTCGAATTGTCCTTAGGTTAAGCACAACTCTAGTGTTTTGTTTTGTAGCATAATCTTTAAGCATCCAGAAAACATGTTCCCTTACTTCCTGAGAGGATCCTCGGTTCTCAAATTCTCGATACAACGCTATAAACCTTAAAATCTGCTGTTTTATCCCAGCGTTATCTATTGACGTTTTTGACGAATCAAAAATCCATGGGGCATCTCTTGCTCTGCGTCCAACCATAACAAAATCGCAGCCTGTTCGATTTAACAGAGAAAGGCCTTGAGTGTAGCTTTTAACGTCACCGTTTGCTATTACAGGGATGCTGAGTTTTTCTTTTGTCTGCTTCATTATTGTCCAGTTTACTTTCTTTGCAAGTTTCTGCTCTGCTGTTCTGCCATGTATACATATTGCTTTTACTCCAGCGTTTTCTAAGATTTTAGCAACCTTCACTGCAATAATGTTTTGGCTATTCAAGCCTATTCTCATTTTAACGGTCAATGGTTTCTCGGTTGCGTCAACCATTTTTCTCACAATATTTTCTAGACGTATAGGATCTGAGAGTAAGTAGGCGCCGTAGCCTTTTTCTAAGAATTCTTTTTCGCTACAGCCAACGTTGAAGTCTATTATGTCTGCGAAATCTTCAACAAGTTTAACGCTGGTTACTAAGGATTCTTCGTTGTTGCCTATTAATTGGACACTTACTGGGCGTTCAGACTCTTGTATGTTTAATATCTCTTTTATGTCACTTTTTTTTCTATTTTTAACGAGGTCTACATCTATCATTTGAGTGTAGATTAAGCCAGCTTTGTTTTCTTTGCATAACAGTCTAAAAGCAGTACAGTTAACTGCAGCCATCGGTGCAAGAATAAACCGCTCTGAGATTGTTATGTTTCCTATTTTCATACTATTTTTTCTTCCCACATAACAAAAAAGGTTTAGAGTAACCTTTTCGTTCAATTGTTGAATTGTTGATCATAGAGGTCATCTGTGAAAGATGATTTTAGTAATAGTTTAGGTATATAATTTTAACCCAACAACAGTTTAGTTTAATAAAAAATGTATCCTTATGGTAATATTATGTGGTGGTTTTAGATTATTTTTTCCCCTTTTAACAATTAAACAATATAGATGATTAAATACAATAAAAAAATAATAACCCCGCTAGTAAACAAAAAATAACAAGAAAAATTACCCTCACAAAACACCGAGTTTACTATCTAAACTAAAAGCTTTTAACCGAAAACCACAAAATAAAAAATGATTATAATGAATAAAAAACAACGCAAAATAATAATCACACTAAACAGTTTACTACTAATAATTTTAGCATGCAGCCTAATAGCCACAGCAAAAGCAGACCCCACCTGGAACACCCAAACAGTAGACTCAACCGGAACCGTGGGCCTCTATACTTCTATTGCATTAGACACATCAAATAACCCACACATAAGCTAC
>JAAZBP010000152.1 GCA_012513715.1 Thermoproteota archaeon
ACTGAGGGTACAGCTGGAACTGCATAATCATCCCATAATCTACTGGAGTAGTCATCTAAACGAACATGAATAACCTCTGCAAAATCAGCTTCGGTTGCTTCATGATCAAAAAACATAACAAAACGTTTACAGAATGGACATCCTGACGAATAAAACAAAGCTAATACTCGATTGGACTTACTAAGTTCTGTATCCAAATCTTTTTTATTAAAAACTTCAATCATAAATAACCCCTAAATAGATGGTATTTTAACACCAAATAAACATGTTGGCTAAAGTTACACAGCAACTAAAAATAACCCTAAACATAAACAATAATTAATGAAACCAAAAAACTATCGACGGGGATATCCAGTTGCAGTGTTAATAGGCATTGAACAGAATCATGTTGCAATATGGCAGATTTACAGTCAAGTTGCCAAACATCAAGAGACGCTTCAGTTAATCGGCGAACGCAGAGACCAGAAGGCTCTTTACAATTTTCACGAAACCATAATAAACACTATAAGGTCAACATTAAAACAGGGTGTAAAAAATCTCCTAATTGCTTCAGCACCGAAAACCAGTTATGCACAGGATTTCAAAACCCATATAACTGCACACCACAACTGGATGCTTCAGGGTCCAAACAAATCTAGTATATCAGTTATTGTTAGTTTAGCCTCTACTCCTCAGCAGGTAGCAGCACTTACAAAAAAATCCGAGTTCAAAAATTTAATTCAGACATCTGCAGCAGAAGAAACAGAAAACCTACTTGAAACACTGGAAAAACGCTTAAACACCAATAGTGACTTAGTACTGTTTTCGCTAGAAGAAGCTGAAACAAAAATTTTACAGACACAGCCTCCAGGTAAACCACAACCCGAATATCTGCTTCTAACGAATGCGTATTTAGCTACTAACCGAAGAAAAAGCCGATTAAACAGACTTATGCAGATTGCACAGAATAAAAAAATTCAAACACGCGTAATAGATGCTGAATCCAATGCAGGCGCACGTCTTACACAACTAGGCGGAATCGTATGCTTACTTAAACCACAATAGATTATATGAAACCTCGACTTCTTAGCTCTGCTAAACTAATTTTTCCATTATGCAATGCAGTAGCAACTAAAACACCTGAAACCCCCAAATCTTCTAAATCAGCCAAATCATTCATGTCTCGTACTCCACCACCAACGTAAACATCTACATCTACAGCTTCAATTATTCTACTCAAAAAATCTAAGTCTAAACCTGAACCACTACCTACACGAGCTAAATCTAAAACAATAACTTGAGTAACACCCAGCAACCAATATTCATTTAACAAATTTAATGGATCCCAGTAACCATCAAAACCAGACTTTACCAGTAAATCGCCAGATTTCAGATCTAAACTTGGCAAGACTGTTTCGCTGCCAAACTTCTTAACAGCTTCCGCAATAAAAGACATGCTATGTAATGTTTCAGTTCCAATTATAATCTTTGAAACGCCGCAATCAATTAACTGCTCGCTCCTTTCAACAAAACTGATTCCTGCATCAACCATTAAATCAAGTTTAGTTTCATTTGAAATACGCCTAAAAACATCCAAATTCACAGTATCTTTGGTTATAGCATCTAAATCTGCTACATATAACCAACTAAAACCTAATGATTCAAAACTTTTAGCCACATCAACTGGTTCAGCAGTGCTACAGAGTACACTTTGCAGGGTCTTATAATTGCCGCGTTCACCGCGAACAGCATGTACCGCTGCTCCACCTAAAATATCTATTACTGGAATAACCTTCAAAGCTTTAACCTCTGAATTATTGTTATTTAACCTATAGAAAAACTTAGTCATCTTAACAAGAAACCTTTAAAGGCTTCAATAAAACGCATCTTTATGATGCTAAATTGAAGTTGCTGATTAGCCCAATGAATGAGGCAGAAGCTAAAGAGGCCATATTAGGTGGCGCAGATATAATTGATGTTAAAAATCCTGTTGAAGGTTCACTTGGCGCCAACTATCCATGGGTTATAACAAAAATTCGGCAACTTACACCTAAACATTTTCCGCTCAGTTGCACTATCGGTGACGTGCCAAATTTACCTGGTACAATTTCTCTTGCAGCTTTAGGTGCTGCAACCCTAGAAGTCGACTATATTAAACTGGGGCTGTATGGCACAGAAACTCCTCAAGAAGCTATTTTTCTACTTAAACAAGTACGGAAAACAGTAAAAACTTTTAATCCGAACATTAAAATCGCTGCAGCCGGATATGCAGACGCACAAAAAATTGGCAGTGTAAATCCACTTAAAATTCCTGAAATAGCTAAAGAAGCATCAATCGATATTGCTATGATTGACACGGCAGTAAAAGACGGCAAGACACTATTTGATCATTTAACTCATAAACAATTAGAAAGATTCGTTAAGAAAACTCATGAACTGGGTTTGCAGGCGGCATTGGCGGGGTCATTAAAAAAGCAGCATTTAGAACCTATTTTCAGTTTAGGCACAGATATAGTTGGTTTAAGAGGTGCTGCATGTACTAAAGGCGATAGAAATACCGGAGTTATAACTCAGCAATTGGTAAAGGAACTTGCAGAGATTATAGTTCAACTCAAGAGGCTATAGCCTTGCATCAGAAAGGTACAAACCCAAAAAAAGTTTTAGATGAACTAAGAATAATCCAGAAGCATAACCAGCAATATGAAACAGGCAAAATTTTGTGTTCAATGTGCACCAAACCACATCCAATAGCTAAAAAAGCATATACACTATTTTTTGAGTCTAACCTGGGGGATACTGGACTTTTTCCTGCAACTGCACAACTTGAACAGGAAACCATTACCCAACTGGCAGATCTTCTAAACTGTAAAACAGCAGAAGGATTCATTGTTTCAGGGGGAACAGAAGCAAACCTGCTTGCTTTAACAGCAGCAAGAAATCAAACTCAAAAAGCAGAACCAGAAGTTATTCTACCGGAATCAGCACATTTCTCATTCACAAAAGCATGTAATTTACTAAAAATACAGCCAAAATATGCTCCGCTTGACAATAACTTTCGTGTTAAACCATATGAAGTGGAATCACTTGTAAACAAGAATACAATTGCGATAGTCGCAACAGCTGGATCTGCAGAACTTGGTGCAATAGACCCAATAGAATCTATTTCAGAAATAGCGGAAAACAACAAAATCAACTTTCACGTCGATGCTGCATTCGGCGGCTTAATCATACCTTTTCTACCTAAAAACTCACCCAAATTTGATTTCCAACTTTCAGGTGTCACCTCAATTACCGTTGATCCGCATAAGATGGGTATGGCAGCTATCCCAACAGGAGGCATTCTTTTCAGAAACAAAAAAATGTTGAATAACCTTAAAACTGAGACTCCATATCTTTCTACAGATAGTCAATATACGTTGACAGGTACACGGTCGGGTGCTTCAGCCGCATCTGCATGGGCAGTTTTCAACGCTTTAGGTCAAGAGGGTTACCGAAAAATAGTGCGAAGATGCTTGAGCAACACTGAATATCTTGTAGGACAAATTCATAACTTAGGCTTCAAGTTGCTCTGTAAGCCTGAATTGAATGTTTTTGCTTTTCAAACTCAAAATACTAAAGAATTTGCAGAAAAATTGTGGAAAAAAGGCTGGTGTATATCCTATATTCCCCGGTATGAATGTATTAGAGTAGTAGTCATGCCCCACATTAAACGTGTGCATGCCAAAGCTTTTGCTACCGCACTTAAAACAGAAAAGCTTTAACGCGTAATATCCTTGATTTTGAAGGATATACTTTGAAAATTATCGTTTATGAGCATGTTTCAGGCGGCGGATACACTGGGCAGGTTTTACCCGGAAGCGTTCTGGCTGAAGGCTACGCTATGCTTCAAAGTTTTACAGAAGACCTCAAAGCTGCAGGTCACCACGTCACTGTGTTGCTTGACGAAAGAATCTCAAAACTTAATCCGCCTCTAAAAGCTGATTTTATAATTCCTGTTTCACAACCTCAAGAGCCAACCCTTTTCCTCTTGGGTTTAGCTAGAGTAAACGATGCAGCATACATAATCGCTCCAGAAACAGCCTCAACCCTACAGAAAATAGTAAAAACCATAGAGTCCACTGGAAAAACTTCACTTAATTGCAGTTCAGATGCCATCGCAGAAGTGGCAGATAAAGCCAAACTCACTGAGACGTTACAAAAAAATGGTTACATTACGCCTAAAACTATACTATTCAACATAAATGACTCATTAAAGTACATTAAAGAATCAATAAACTGCAAGCTGTCTTATCCGCTTGTCTTTAAACCTGTGGACGGAGCAGGCTGTAGCGGAGTTTCTCTCATCAAAAACCAGGACAGAATACAAGATGCAATTGAAAAATTAAAAAAAGAACCTGATAGCAAAAAATTTATTGTCCAGGAATTTGTAGAAGGTGAATCAGTAAGTGTCAGTTTACTGTCTAATGGCTCTAAAGCTGTAGCGTTTAGTCTGAATAAGCAAAACATTACTTTAGCTGAACCGACAGGGGAATCGACATATAACGGTGGATATACACCATTAAACCATCCAAATCAGGATCACATCTTTGTTTTGTCGGAAAAAATCGTTGAAACCTTACCCGGTTTACGGGGATACATAGGAGTTGACTTAATAATCAATCAAAAGGGGTTATACTTGGTAGATGTTAATCCAAGGTTAACTGTTTCTTATGTAGGTGTACGTAGTATAGTCAACTTTAACTTGGCACAGGCCATAATAAATGCTGTAACACATCAGCAGTTACCCCAAAAAACTCCGGCAAAAGCGTATTCTTACTATACAAAAATTAAAACGCCAAATTCAACATTGCAAACATACCAGAAAACTGCTGATTTGTCAGTGATTATTTCACCGCCTTTTCCATTATCAAACCAGACAAACAGTTATACCTTGATATCCTGCACAAAAATAATTCAAGCAGAGGCAGTAGATAGTTTAGAAGAAGCTAAAAAGAACATATGTAGCATTATTGGTTAAGGCGAAAACAGTTTGGTCTACGCGTTAGGTTATGATATTGGAGGAGCTAACACAAAAACCGCATTTATCCATACTAAAAACTCCAGTATTGAAGATATTTCAGTAACTACACAATATTTTCCTATATGGAAAACTCCTGAAAGACTAATCGAAGTCTTGTCAGCACTTAAAGAAAAATTAAATCCTCAAAAAATTGATGTTGTAGGAGTAACTATGACCGCGGAGCTTTCTGATGCATACCAGACTAAACGTGAAGGTGTACGCCACATTTTGCTTTGCATAGAAAAAGTGTTTCCTTCTGTGCCCATTCATGTTTTAACTTCAGATGCCCAATTAGTATCTCCTCAGACTGCAAAAAAAGAACCATTATCTGTGGCTTCAGCTAACTGGGCAGCTACAGGCTGGTTAGTAGCAAAATATTTTTCTGACTGCATAATCGTGGATGTAGGGAGTACAACAACATCTATTATTCCAATTGTGAATAATCAAATAGCTGCAAGAGGTAGAACAGACCTTGAAAAACTCGTTTACAACGAATTAGTCTACACAGGAAGTTTACGAACTAACATTGCAGCTATCACCCAAAAGATTCCAGTAAACAACAGTGTTGCACGTGTTTCTTCAGAGTTATTTGCAATATCAGCTGATGTACATTTGCTTCTTGACAATATAACCTCAGAAGAATATATCTGTGAAACAACTGATAACCGTGGTAAAACTAAAGCAGAAGCTTCAGCAAGACTTGCCCGTGTAGTATGCGCAGACACAGACATGCTCGCCTACTCAGTTATCCTTGAAATTGCAGAATATGTTCACACACAGCAAATCAACCAAATAGCCGAAGCCTTAACCGAAACCTACACCTACACTAAAACACTTACAAAACACGAATTACCCATAGTAGTTACTGGAATGGGCAAAGCGTTTCTAGCAAAAAAAGCTGCCCAGCAATTAGGTGCAACAAAAATCATAGATTTAGAAACCATTATACACAAACAAGCAGTGCATGCTACTCCAGCTGTAGCTATAGCTTATATGGCAGCAAATAAACATGAAGGAAACCATACAGATGACGATAACTGTAGTTAAAATAGGCGGAAGCATCGCAACATATCCAGATGAACTTAGAGCTTTATGTAAAAAAATAAGTGTTCTATCTAAAAAATTTAGAGTTGTCGTAGTTCCAGGCGGAGGCGAATTCGCAGATACAGTGAGGCAACTTGATCAACGATATAATTTAACTATCCGTATTTCTCATCATATGGCAATTTATGCTATGAACCAATATGGTCTAATGTTAACTGATTTAATTCCTGATTCTGTTGTCGTAGAAGAAGTGGCTCAAACAAAAATAGTCCTCGATAAAAATTTGACACCTGTTTTTTTACCTGCCAAATTAATGTTGGCTGAGGATCCTCTGGAAAACTCATGGAATGTCACCTCTGACTCAATAGCTTTCTATATAGCTGCAAAGCTTGAAGCTTCGAAGCTTGTGGTAGTTACTGACGTAGATGGAATCTATAACAATGACCCAAAAATCCAGTCCAGTCTACTGATAAATCAAATTACAGCTAAAGAACTTGTAACTATAAGCAAGCGCACAAGTATAGATATTACATTACCAAAGCTGTTAAAGAATTCAAATTTAAGCTGTGTAGTCCTCAACGGGTTGTATCCGGATAGATTAGAATCAGCATTAATGAATCAAAAAGTAGTCGGTACATTAATCAGTAACTTTTCGAATTTAAAAAAATAAGAAAAAGAAGAAGCGAAAAATACGGTGTTCTAAATTTTCTTTTTATCTAAGACTTCACGGAAGGTTTTGCCACAGCATTCATAAAGACCAATTGTAAGTTCTGTCCTTTTCCCTTTCTTGTCAGGTTTACCAGCCATCTTCCAGGTTTTCTTCGCTGTCTTCACTTCTTTTCCACATACAGGACATTTAGCCATTATTATTCCTCTGTGTCAACGTTATCATATGTATATATTTAAAACATTTTCGATAACATATATCTGAGGATAATAAAAACTGGACGTTTCAAGGGTTATTCACAATCATATTTTGTGTTTTTGATAGTTTCAACCGAAAAGCAAGTATCATCCAAAGAATATTTTACACAGTAAAGAATAGTAGAGCACAAAGAAATGTTTACTATCGGTATTGATTTAGCAGGAGTAGCAACTCGTCCCACTGGGTTCTGCATACTGACTGAATTCAAAGCAGAAACCGCAATACTCTACACTGATGATGACATAATCAAAAAAACATCAGAATATACTCCTGCTCTTGTAGCCATCGATGCTCCTTTATGGTTACCGCCTGGAAGAAAATCTCTAGAAGAAAAAGACACTAATCACCTAAGAGACAGTGATCGTGAACTCCTAAAAAAGGGCATAAAACTTTTTCCACCCACTTTAGGTCCTATGCGTAAACTTACTGCACGTGGTATACTTTTGCGACAAACACTTGAAAATTTAGGTTTCAAAGTAATAGAAGCCTACCCTGGAGGTACACAAGATATTTGGGGTATCCCACGTAAACATTCTGGTACTCAACAACTAAGAGAAGGCTTACAAAAAATTGGACTTAAAGGCTTAACCGTAAAGATGAGTCACCATGAATTGGATGCAGCAACAATAGCGTTTGTGGCTATGCTTCACCTTGAAGGCGAAACAGTCACATATGGCAATCCAGAACAAGGCATAGTTATGCCTAAAGACAGGCCCCGTGTTTTTCCGTAAATTAAATATGTCTTCACATTACAATCTAATCGGTTATTAAAAATTGATACCTTACAGTTATGCTTTAAAAGAAATGCGCCGCAGAAAGCATCGCACAATAGTTAATGTCATCGGATTCATAATCGTCGTAGCTACATTAGTGACTCTTGTATCAACCGCAAGAGCATGGGACACATCAACATCTCAACCTCTAAAACAAATAGGGACAGACTTAATTCTGATTTATTCAGCTCCTGTAGTACCCTCCGGCACAGGATGCTTCATAGCAAATCACCTGTTTTCTTTTCCATTTGAACAAAGCAGCATGACCGAAATCCAGCAGGTTGAAGGCATCAAGAATGCAGTTCCAATACTTATGCACCGCATGGGCGCTGTCGTATTCGTGGGATTTGACCCTGAAGAAAAAGAAACCAACGCTATATTACCAAACAACATTGTTGAAGGCAGATATTTAACCTCAGAAGATACTAACGCTGCAATCGTAGACTATGAATACGCAAAACTAAACAATCTAACAATAGGCAGTCCAATAAACTACATAAAAGGTAAATTCCAAATTGTAGGGCTAGCAAACATCGACGCTGCAAACATACTAAAATCGCATATATACGTGAACCTACCTGCAGGACAAAATGCACTTCCAGAAAACAACACGGGTTTAGTCAATGTGGCACTTATTAGTGTATACGACCCACGAGATGTACCTAAAGTCTCTCAAGAACTAATAGACAAGTGGGCAGGTGCAACCCCCATAGCAGCAACAGATTTAGCAGCATCAACCTCAAATGTGCTTAAAATAAATGAACAAACAGCATGGAACATCTCAATAATAGTAGCTGTAGTTACAGTACTATTTACTATACGTACACAAGTATCCACAGTTTCAGAACGTACACACGAAATAGGCATACTAAAAGCTATAGGCTGGAGCAAATCCAATATAGTAAACCAAATCTTCATCGAATCAGCAATTCAAACCGGAGTCGGTGGATTAATAGGCTGTATTATAGGTGTAGGTTTAACATGGTATTTACTTGGATCAATGTCAGGTGTCACAATAGCGGATCCTTTGATTTTGGCTGCAGGTTTCTTGCTTGCTTTAATAAGTGGGATAGTCGCAAGTGCGTACCCTGCATGGAAAGCAGCAAAACTGTCACCAACTGAAGCGTTAAGAGCTATATAGGAGAAAAAAGATGCAAAAAAATATTATAATCCAACTTGACCAACTCACTAAAACCTATCACTTAAAAACTGGAGAACAAATTCACGCAGTAAACAACCTAAACTTAACAATACCTCAAGGCGAATTCTGTACAATAATCGGTGCCTCAGGCAGTGGCAAAACAACTCTGCTAAACCTCATCGGAGGACTAGATAAACCAACCTCTGGATCTGTAATTGTAGACGGCGAAGACATCTCAAAACTAAATGAACGTGATACCGTAAAATTTAGAAGAGAAAAAGTAGGTTTTGTATTTCAATCATTCAATCTTATCCAAACATTAACGGCAACAGAAAACATAGAAGCCGCCCTAGCCCCATCCGAGATGGCGGATAGTGAACGTATAAACCATGCATTAACTTTGCTAGAATCAGTTGGGCTAAAAAGCCGTATTAACCATCTGCCTAACGAGTTAAGTGCAGGCGAACAGCAGCGTGTAGCTATAGCAAGAGCTTTAGCTAACAAACCAAAAATCCTTCTACTAGATGAACCAACCGGAAACCTAGATACAGCAACAGGTAAAGAAATAATGAAAATATGTCACTGCGCAAGCAAACAAAATGGGCAGACAGTATTGGCAGTAACACATGCCAGCTATGTTAAAGAATTCACTGACCGACTACTCTATATGCAAGATGGCAAAATCCAAACAAACCCAGTAGACCCAATAAATTAAATGTCAAAATCTTTTCTTTTCTGAATCACATATGTTGACAAGATTTATATGCTGTAAAATTTTAACTACTAGTAAAGGCGTTATTTATGAAATTCAGCGAAATTTTAAACAAAAACGTAACCGGCTCTAAAGGATTTTTGATTGGCAAAGTCAAAGACATCGTCATAGATGAAGAATGGAAAGTCACACATCTAGATATTGAATTAACTAAAGAAGCCAGCGAAGAAATTCTAGGAGTAAAACCTAACATTTTATCTCCTACACGAAACACATTGTCCCTTTCTGCACTTAAAAAAGGCGATGCGTGCTGCACTGAAGATGGGATTAACCTGAACATAACTAAAGGTCAAGCTGCAATATACTTAAGGCCAGCATGAAACTTTCTCCTTTTTTATATTACGCCAACACTTAACAATGCTGCTCTTTAAATTCTCAACTAAAATTCTCTCTAAAACAAGTTTATTTAAGTTAATGGATTGGTGCCGAGGGCAGGGTTTGAACATGCG
>JAAZBP010000153.1 GCA_012513715.1 Thermoproteota archaeon
AGCTACATCTCTGTTTCTATTGGCGGTCCAAATTTACTTCGTGTTATTGGTTTTGATGCAGTGTACTTCTTGAGTTACCTCAGTAGTGCTGTTGTTATCGGCTGCCTTGTAGGATATTATATCGGCAAAAGGCAATCCTTCAGACAAACCAAATGGGGCAAATGGCTAGAAGCACATACATTTAATGGCTAAATAAAGAAGATGGCTGTTCCTTAGTCGCTTGTCTAATTTGTAGTATTAACATAGTCAACAAGCCGCTTCATTATACAAGCTTAACTTTTTGGTAATAAACCCCTTTTGGTTTACAACCCAAGATGTTGCTACCATTTATGCATAAGTCTGAACTATTTGCTTTATACATCAACAATCTGTTTAAATTCGCTTTATACTTTCTCTTTTGCCTATCCAATCGCCAATTAAGCCCGCCAAGAAGAATAACTGCACCAGTTATCGTAGTTATAAAGTAGCCAGATTGGGCATATGCAGTTCGTTCCTCCCTTTTAACACCTTTCTTTTGAGCTTTTCTTTGTACCTAATACCAGAAATGAAAAAGACTGTACCAGCAATAGAAACGGTCGAAGCAGTGATTCCAGGCGTAAATATAAAAGATAAACGCCTAAAAGGCAAGCAAGAATAAACTGGTTATTATAAAGCAAAGTTGGTTTCTTTTGTTTTTGTCCATAGAGACCTTATCCTCCATGTTATACCTCAACGCGCTCGTGTCTCTTTAAGGGGACAAAGATCTTATATGAAATCGCAATCATTAGAAATCCTACGGCTATGCTCCCCAGCGAAGCATAAGGAAGAAGTGAGGATGAGATGCTGCCAGTAAAACCAGTGACAACTGCGTGGTAGAATCCATATAATCCTAAAGCCAATAAGAAAACCCCGAGGATAAATAAAACCAAAAATTGAGCCCTAACGTTCTTAATACTCAAATCGACCACAGCAATTCCCCCGCGTCATAAATATGGGGTTAAGGACTAAAAAGGTTTATGGGTTGTCCATGACATGCCCGGTCGTTGGTGATGGGCAAGCATCGGCTTAACCGCATAAGCTATCCTGTGCAAGTCCAGACTCAATAATCTAAATATCGATTCGTCTTATATTTTGTTTTTTTGCCTATCAAGTCGCCAATAAAGCCGCCAATAATAAAGCAAACTGCGAGACCAACCAGCGAAATATTATGATACAAATCAGTACCTCCCAGCTTAACCAAAGTAACTAGTACCCCCGTTCTATGTAGCACATTTATTAGAATTATCCAAAAAGCACTGCCTATTACGCTTACGCCAACAGCAATGTAGAAAACTCTGCCTGTAATAGTTGGCTTAACCCGAATAAAATAAGTAAACGCCGCCAATACCTGTGCAACAAGTATTAAGAGCAGTACCCTTTCGATCGGAAAATTCATAATGTATCCGGTAAGTACAGAAAACATAGTCATGGTTACCGCAGCCACAAGCCAGTAAATTTTCAATCGCTGCTTATCGGGACCGTTTTGCTGTGGGAACTCTGTTAGCAGTCGTGAAGCCAGCTTACCCTTTTCTGAGAGTAAATATTTGCCCTCTTTGTCCTTCTCTAAGAGGTCACCTAAAACTTTCAAATGGTAATTAAGTGTCCCTGTGCTAACAAAGTCCATGTTATTCATTAAGTCAGTGTAGCCTAAGCTGCCCGTATCACTCAATAAACGAACAATTTTTCTCCTTGTCTTATCTTTGAGAATTTTATGCAAGGACTCAAGAGTAGAGGTCATTAATTAATAGAAATATAAATTACATTTTAAGGTTTTTTGACTAAAAACCTCGTCAAACCAGCGCCTTTGTTACCTTAAAAGTGAAGCTAAAAATAAAAAAAGGGGTCTTAGTTTTTAACATATTCAGTAAGTATTTTCTCTGTTTTTACTGACGATGAAACGATAGACGCTCCTCTTTGGACCATGCCTTCTTGGATTAAGTCAGATTTAATTAAACGACAGGTGCCTTGCTCAAGATATGTGGTGCCGCTCATGCTAAGCGTAGCCTTGTCAAAAGTCGCAATGTGGATAGCATCCAAGTAGTCAGGGTCAGCATGCACTACTAGGTCACTGCTTGATATCTCTATTTTGAAGGCCTTGTAAGTGCCGGCGGGCACAGCAATATCTTCTACCCCTTTAAACGTTAATATTAAGCTGCCTGTTAATCCGAGGCTTGCATTACCTGTGTTCACTGGAATCGTCCAAACCTCATCTACCTTAACTGAGGACTGCGCTAAGTATGCTGAAATTGTTGGGTCGCGCGTATAATTGTTGAAAATATCTGGTGCGCCATTGACCAAATTTTTGTAGTAGTCCGTTTTGCTTACATTTATCGTGGCTGGTAGCGTTAGTGATTGGCCTGCTAGTGTTGTAGTCATAGTTTGTTTTAGTACATAGTTTTCACCGTCAAAGCTTAAGACATCTATGCTAAGGGTTGAATTGTTAGTTTGCGGAGTTCCGCTAAGACTTAGGAGACCCTCTTGTTGGGCTACGCTAATACTTGTTATGTTATAGACCATGTGCTCGCCTACGGCATATTTTAGGCCTAGTTCATTTGGTGAGCCAGAGCCTTGAGGAATTACTATAGCGGCAACTATAACCGCAATCACTATTAGGCTTCCCATTAATGCGTATAGCTTTTTTCTAGGCTTTCTACCCGTCGTTTGCGTGTTTCCGTTGTTTCCTACGTCTAAGCGTTTCAAAAATTTTGGTATATTCTGTTTGTCCATTCAAATTCCTCAATATAGGCTCTTAAAGAAAGGCATATTTATCATATTTTGACTAATTTCCTCGTCAAACGGTTGATTTCACGGGCATAGCAATCAAAAAATAATTTTCGGAGAAACTTTAAAAAAGGGAAGATGAGAGTAAAGAAACGCACTCAGCTTAAGGTGTAATACGAACTGCGTCTAAATAGACAACAGATACAGAGCCACTATTGTAGACAACGAATACCATGTTTCTGAAGCAGATGTTAGTATATCCGAAGTCATACCATGAGAAGCTACCTGATGGGTTAATGGTTTTGGGGGGACCTACATTGACCCATGAGCTCGTGCCTTCATTCCAAATGTAGACGTAAAGAACGCTGTAAATTCCAGTATATGATCGAGCCATCACTTGTACATCGCCATGTACGTATTCGTCAGAGCCATAGTTTGGGTGTACGTAAATCATGGCTTGGTCACCAGAAGCACCAGCGAACATCATTGCGCCATTGTTATCGGGATTGCCAAGAATGTAGTTTGCGTTTTGAATGTAGCCTGTCCCATAAGTATAGGTATCGTAGACAGTGTTGCCGTAATAGTATGGAATCTCACCAAAGGTCCAGCAGCCAAAGACTTCTTCGCAAACATAGCTAGCAGGATATCCTCCTAGCCCATATGAAACTATTTGCTCGCAAATCCAGCTTCCGAATCCCGGTAAGCATGCAATTACCGCAGCGCAAGCAGCGCCAGATATGAGTATACTCATTACTAATGTGCAAACGAAGCATGCCCAAGCGTCATCCACTATGATTGCTCCACTTCTAAGGATGTTTTTATCATAGGGGCCAAGATGTTCCTTTACTAACTGGGACACTATTTTAGCTTCATTAGCGATGTCTGCATAGCGGGATTCAAACTTGTGCAGGTTTATGTCTTCGCTCTCGCCGTATGCTTTTCCGAGTTGGTCTGCAACGGTGCTTAAGCTATCGTAGAGTTGGGAAAGCCGCATTGTTGAGTTTGAGCCTACCATTTCCATGCTTTCAGTTCTTGAAGCCCCAACAGGTGTATACGAGATATAGGTAAAGGAAACATTGTACGTTTCAGAATCTAAGGGTATCAGAAGCGTAAGCATTGTCATATTGAAGCTATCATATTTGTGGACATCTTCTCTGAGACTAAAGAGTTGAGCGGACCCTGTTTCATTTGTAACTATCACTGAAGTGAATGATACGGTTCTGTTGATTTGATCGGTGACGTGGCTATAATTCCAAAGCAGTGTCTTATCGATGGTATATTGACGTGTTGTCCCGTTATAGGAGTGTTCCATATCGATAACTGTGTGGTTTCCGGTGTCTTCAAGAATGAGCTTAGTAGTGTTTACGTCTGGGTTGTCTGAACAGCTTGTGGTACCAGATTGTGGGCATCCGCAATCCGTTAGTAACCGCGGATTAATTGTCACTTCTGTTTCATTACCTACTACGTCGAATGCAACCTCATGGTAAGTTGTGGATATTGGGTAACCAGCACTCATCCATGCGTTAATGCCGCCTAACATGTTGTAGACATGAGCAAATCCCTGGCTTGCTAACATTTCACAAGCTACCGCGCTTCTAGATCCGGCTAAGCAATAGACGATTATTGTATCGTTGACATTGGGTCTTACCGCTGAGCCGTTAATTGGCTGAAGCCAACCGAACGATGCATCCTCCAAGGCGTATAAGGGTACGAACATTGCGTTGGTTAAGTACCCCATATCATACTCGCTCTGGTTTCTAACGTCAAGAATGACAATTTCTGGGTTCTGAGTTATCATTGCTCTAGCATCGTGAACTGAGATGTTTTGATAGTCTGTATCTTCCGCTCCTACTGGGTTGACTACCAGAAAAGTTGATAGTAAAAGGCCGACAAGGATTAGGCAAACAATTGAATTCTTTTTCAATCTTTCACCTCCTGACCAAGTTATCTCTTACTAAACAAGAGATACTTAATACTACACTTTAGGACAAACTTTGACAATATTTTTTGTCA
>JAAZBP010000154.1 GCA_012513715.1 Thermoproteota archaeon
AAGCCGTCAACATAGTTTTTGGCTTGGTCGTCCATTTTTTCACCGTTGGGTTTGTCAGCCATTGCTATGTTTCTAGATTTAAGGTTAACGGCGTTCTATCGCGCTAGGAGACTTTTCACACAGTCACGTTTGTTGACTAAATATAGACCGAAGTTTCGCTATTTGATAAAGCCTTCTGAAATTGAAATAGACCTGTACACACCCCGACAATTTACACAGCAAAAATATTTTAAAGTAATATTTAAATTTCGGTCACTTTTTAAAAGCAATTTTTTTTTTTAAAAAAAAAATATGTAAAATAGAGGTTTTTGCCAAAAATATATAAGAAACCAAAAATAAAAAAAAAGATACCATCGAAGAGCACTAACTCTTCAAAAAATAAAAAAGGACAATAAAAAAATGTCAAAAACAATTAACAAAAAACTATTTGCTACAATCACAATCACACTAATAGCCATAAGCGCATACACATGCATGACCTCAACCGCACAAACACCCACACAAACCATCCAAGAAAAAGGACTACAAACCCTAAACAACGTACTCAACATTGACACCACAAAATACTCCATAACACAAAAAACCTACCCGCCAGACCCAGAAACCCCCTTCACCTACTTCGACGTAGTAACACAAGAATCCACAACCTATACCCTAAACTCGGAAAATAGCAACCTAAAAATCCACTACACTTTCGGCAACGGCAATATCCAAATGATTCAAACACTAGAAAAAGAAGGCACCCCAAATCTAACCACAAAAACAACAAACGATGTAGAAACAGCCAAAAACTTCCTAACAAACTACCAAAAATACACAAACAACAAACTATACACAGACCTAAAAACAACCCTAAACGACATAGAACCAGAGAAAAACACAACAAAAACAAGTGATAACATAACCCTTGAAATGACTGCATACGACGATTTTATTCACTTCAAATGGTACTACACAGCCAACGGCGCCCAAGCACCCTACACCAAATACGTAACATTAACAATCCAAGAGGGCTTCCTCTCAGCGTTTGTTGACAACTGGCAATACTTCAATATTGGGAGCACAACAGTAAACCTCACTGAAAAACAAGCCATCGACATCGCAGTAAACGCAGCTAAACAATATGCACAAGAAAAGCTTGGAAACGTTGGATTCAACGGAAAAAACGTTAACGAATCAAACATCTGCTGGACATCGCTTCTATTAACTCACTCATTAGACGCAAGCAAAAGCCGCAGCGACGACGTATTGGAACTTTATCCAACTTGGAGCATTGGAGTCGCGTTAGATAAGTGGTATGGTCAACTATATGGGTTACAGGTAAATATTTGGGCAGATACTACAGAAATCAGAAGTATAGATGAGGCATGGACAAGTGTTGCTGCGCCAGAAGGAGCACCCAAAGCAGACCTCAACATGGTTTCTACTACCGATTACCCCATATCTTCGTCACTTTCTAGTGGTGTGTTAATTATTGGTGTTTTTAGTTTTTCTATTGCACTCACAGCTTTAGCTTCAGTTGCAATTGTTTACAGAAAGAACCCTGTATTATTTAGTATCAAAAGAAGACGTTACTTCAAGAGCGGCGGCGTAATATTTTGTGTTTTGATTGTTTTGTTGATGCTGTTTTCGTCTGTTGCTCCTGCAGTTGCTTGGACTAAGACTGCTGTAGTTTGGGGTTCTGAGAGTAGTGGCGCAACTGATTGGAGTTTTGATCCGCCTAACTATAATTGGCGAAAAAGCGCACAGGAACGGGAATGCCAACGTAACGCTTCGGTTTACCTTACCAATTGGTTCGAGAACGAGGGGGACTTCATCGCTTATAATCATCAAGGTTCACGTAATCCTGGTTCTACTAAAACACAAATCAGATCTGACATTAACATTCAAACACGCGATAACAGTAGGGTCGTCTTTGTAACGTTTGACCATGGAGTTGGTAACACTATTAACGGAGAGTTCCATTTCATGTTTGAGGATCAAACTGGGACTTGGATTGGTCCTTTACCAAATCCTACACCAGATCCTAGTCATGGAATTTATGATGAAGAAATTTACAATGAAATCGATGAAAGCGACCGAGGCAAGACAATGCTGGCTTTCATTAATACTTGTCTGTCAGCCAGAACTAAAATTGAAGATGGTCAAAATCTTATACCTTGGCAAGGATTATACAATGATAGAGCTCGAAGTTTACCTTTCGCATTCACCAATAGAACAGTTCAACCTATCGGCGAAGATTTTGATATAGGTCATCATATGAGTGATGATGGTTATGACAATTTCGATGATGGTTCTCAAGTGTTCATAGGTTACTCAAATGGTTCAGCGTCTCTAGAGCAAGGTATACCCTTTGCTGATCAGGGTGGTAATCCGTTTTATTGGTGGGTTGTTAGTTTCTTTTACTATGCTTGCTACGCTGACTTGTCCATAAATCAAGCCTTAAATTCTGCTTCAAATCAATTCATGGGTGGACCGTTTTTTACTACACCACTACGTAATGGATTTGAACCATACTGGTACAATATGACTATTCCGCCTGGATATAACTGTTCAACTCTTGAAGTCTATGGCAATGGTCGAATACAGTTGAAAAGTTATGGTGATGATTTTCAGGATGGCAACTATAATGGTTGGACTGTGGGTCAGGGCTCTTGGAGTGTTACTGGCGCCAAGCTTAGGAGTCAACAGGGCAATTCTTTGATACGGACTAATGATCAATTCACTAATGATAGGCATGTGCGTGTTGAATTAAAGACTTTGAGTAGCGGGTCTAATACTTGGGATGTTCCTTGGGTTATCGCGAAATATGATAGCATGTGGAATAACATGATTTATGCTTTGATTCATACGGATGGTCATGTGGAACTTGCAGTTTATCGGAACGGGGCAAAGGTTCAATGGGATGAATATGGTGTTGCTTTTGATCCGTATGAGACTAACACTTTGGACATAGATATCGTTGGAACAACAGCTTATGTTTGGGTGAATAGCGAACTATGTATTAAAGAAAGTCACACTTGGTTTGATGACTTCTCAGGTTACACGGCACTCTATACTCATTATGACTCAACAGGCGAATTCGATGACATCACAGTAATCAAACAAACATCTTGATATTGAGTAGTTAAAAAAAATTGTTTGTTAATGATTCAAGATAGTCTACCAAAATCTAAGCTAACCAAATAAAGTGATTTGCTATGTAACAAACTAAGTCTACTGAGAACATAAAAAATCAATTCACTCTCCCTTTCTTTGATATTTCTTAATTAATCCAATTTTTAAGAAGTGCAGCTTGATAAAATTCTTGTTTTGA
Organism: Thermoproteota archaeon; assembly: GCA_012513715.1. Lineage (GTDB taxonomy): Archaea > Thermoproteota > Bathyarchaeia > Bathyarchaeales > Bathycorpusculaceae > Bathycorpusculum. The sequence goes on from JAAZBP010000154.1 coordinate 3,317, forward strand.
ATTATTAATTTTCTATACTCTATAAAAAGTTAAGCAACCGATGTTACTATTTTGATTTGTTCAAGCAACCAGAATAGTTGCATCTGGTTTATCTTTTTAAGGGTTTTGAAAGATTACTTATAAGTTTAAAGTAAAAATAGAAAAAAATGATTTTATGAAAAACCTTTGAAGAAATAATAATTGGAATATTGACAATTTAGGTTAGGAACCGTTTTGGGTCAGTATCTATGTCAACGATTGTTGGCTTATCGGATTTTAATGCATTTTCTACTGCGGCTTCTAGCTGGTTTGGTTCAGACACTTTGATGCCTAAGCCTCCTGAGTGTTCTGCGAAGTCTGCAAAGTTGTAATCATGTAGTTCAGTTTGCCATCCCTTGTAGCCTTCAACTTTTTGTTCTTGCATGATCATTCCGAGTTGTTTGTTGTTGATCACAAACACTTTTACAGGTAAATTGTACTTGAGCGCTGTTAGGAAGTCGCCTAATACCATGGTTAATCCGCCGTCTCCTGTCAAACAAACAATTTGGCGTTTTGGGTAGACCAACGCTGCAGTTAAAGCTCCGGGTAGACCAAAACCCATAGTTGCCAGAGTGCCGCTCATTATGAATTTCTGTGTCTTTTTCATCTGGAAGTTTCGGCCAAACCACCAGCCGTTCTCGCCTACGTCAAGTGAAATTACCGCGTCATCAGCTATTTTTTCATTGAGAACTTTGATTATGTAGGGTGGTCTTATGGGCTTCATTGTTGGTTCTGCTTCTTTTTCAAGTTGATTTAGCCAAGTTTGCTTGAGTTTTGTAGCCTCAGTTAAGTAGGAACTGTTATTTTTTTGTGTAACTTTCGCTGTTAATTTGGGAATTAACACTGCGCTGTTACCTAGTAATGCAACTTCAACTGGATATCGTCTTGCAACCATTAGGGGGTTAATTTCGATTTGTATCGTACGTTTCTGGGGGACACGGGTGAGATCTGAAAAAGATGAACCGACCGCTATTAGCAAGTCGGCTTTCTCCATAAGTTTAGCTGAAGCAGTCGAACCCAAACCTCCGTGGCAACCCATGTATAATGGTTCAGAAGCGTCAACTATGTTTTTTCCACGGAAAGTTGATGTTATAGGTGCACCAATTTTTTCTGCTAACTTTACTAGTTTAGTTCCTTGACCTCTAGCTCCGAAACCAGCTAGAATCAGAGGTCTTTCGGCTTGATCTATAATTTTTGCTGCTTTCTCAATTACCCAATCTTCCTGTCCATAAGCCATGTTGGGCATTCTGCCCTCAAAAGACATAATCTCTGCTTGATACGGAATTTTCTGTACATCATTTGGGATACCGATATGTGCTACTCCTTGGTCTAGAAGTGCATGTTTAATCGCTAAAGTAGCCAACGAGGTAGTTTGGTCTTCAGTCATCAAGGTTTTGTTGTAGACACTTAAGGGTTCAAAGAAAGCTTGTTGGTCTATCTCTTGGATGGACCCTTTACCGATTTCTTTTCTAGCAACCATACCTGTTAAAGCTAAAACTGGTGAATGATCAAGTTGTGCGTCATAGAGTCCAGTAACAAGGTTTGTTGCTCCTGGACCTGAAATTCCCAGAACCGCTGATATGTGTCCAGTTAGTTTGCCATATGCAGAAGCCATGAAAGCTGCTGTTTCTTCGTGGCGAACTTGGATGTATTGGACTTTTCCGTTGGTTTTACGTATTGCGTCAACTACGCCTAAAGTTGATGTGCCCGGAATTCCAAAGACGTATTTGACTCCCCAAGCAGCTATTTGGGCAATTAAAACATCAGAAACTGTGGTTTCCACTTTTTCTGCCTTTTTTGTTTCCTGTTCAGCTAAAATGACAAAAACTGCTGTCGATGCTCCACAGATTGGACAAACCCACTCTTTTGGTAAATTGGTAAATTTAGTGGTTTCTTTTGCTTCATCATATATGTAATTACACACTGTACACCGGTATTTCGTCATTGTAAACCCTCAAAATCATAGGAAATAATTGATTTCACACTTATCAGTTTTTGGTAACTAAAATATAGAACAATTCATAAACTGCATATGTCAATATTTACATGTAGACGGGATCTTTCAATGGATAAATGGGATGTAATTATTGTTGGTGCTGGTTCAGCTGGATTAGCTGCTGGGATATACACAGTTCGAAGTGGACTAAAGACTTTGGTTTTAGATGAGAAACTTGCTGGCGGCGAAATCGCAGATGCGCCAATCATTGTAAACTATCCAGGTTTTGTTGAAGTCAGCGGTAGAGACCTTGCAGAAAAAATGGCTAATCATGCACGTAAACTTGGTGTTAACATCCACGATTTAGAAGCTGTTACAAAATTGGATTTATCAAGTGAAACCAAAAAAGTAACTACTCCAGTTGCTGAGTATGAAGCTAAAACAGTTATCCTTGCTACTGGTTCACATTACAAAGAAGCATGTGTAAAAGGTGAGAAGGAATTTCGAGGTAGAGGTGTAAGTTATTGTGGCGTCTGTGATGGCCCATTTTTCAAGGGTAAAAAAGTTTTAGTTATGGGTGGTGGAAACTCGGCTTGTATAACTTCACTATACCTTTCAGGTATAGCTTCACAGGTTTTGGTTTCTCATAGGCGAAATGCTTTCAGAGCTGAAGAATCACTTGTGAAGGATTTAAAATCAAAACCTAATGTGAATCTTCTGTTAGACACTGAACTTCAAGAAATAAAGGGTGATAAGAAAGTTCAGGCTGTTAGTTTAATTGATAAAGCTGCTGGAAAACTATTTGAAGTGTCTGTTGACGCAGTTTTTGTCCAAATAGGAGAGGCGCCTAATAGTCAATTAGCTGTGAATAGTGGTGTTCACGTAGACGAACGTGGTTACATAAAGATTGATATGCATCAGCGAACGAATTTGCAAGGAGTTTTCAGTGCAGGAGATGTAACTAACCATCCAGTGAAGCAGGTTGGAACAGCAGTAGGTCAGGGAATCACTGCTGCACTTGAAGCCTATGCCTTCATTAGACAACCATATTATCGAAAATAGAGAAAAAGGATTATATCACTCAAAAAGTCTTTTTCACCTGTTAATAATGCTCAAGCTTATAATGCTTTAGCGGTTTAAACTTAGGAAGGCGAAAAAGAGGTTTACCTATGAGTGAGGAATGTCTTGCTGTAATTGAGATTAATCAAGATTTATGCAGCAGATGTTATGTTTGCCAATCCGTCTGCCCATATGATGCTATTAAACGTGACGAAAACGGCAAAGTTGAAATTGACATAAAAGAATGTCAGGTTTGCGGTATCTGTTATAGCGCTTGCCCTGTTTCAGCAATAAAAATGAAATATTACACTTACGACGAATTAACAGACTACGTGAAGAAGGAGAAGAAAAAATCACCTCAAACTGATGCACTTGTTTTAATGTGTAGAGGAAATTCTCCATCAACTGGTGAAATTAAAGATATTCTAAAAGAGCAAGGATTAGAAGTTAATGACTATATTTCCTTACGTTTACCCTGTGCAGGTAGAGTGCCCACTGATTTTGTTTTTGAAGCTTTAAACTCTGGAATCAAAAATGTTGTTTCCATCCAATGCGAAGATGATTTTTGTCGCTATAAAGAAGGAACAAAAGTTAACACAAGAAGACTCATTTTAGCGCGTAATGTGCTTAAACAATTGGGATATGGCGATGACGCATTAAAAGTGATAAAATTCTCTCGTAAAGTAATCTATGACGTGCTGGAATGTGTAGGCTGCGGAAAATGCGTCTTTATTTGCCCATATGACGCTTTGGAATTTGAGCCTTTTGCTACTCCCAAAGTCATTGAAGACAAATGTGTGGGTTGCGGTGCATGTCAGTTGGTATGTCCACATCACGCTATTCAAGTGAAAGGCTTCGAATTTGAAACTGTTCTTAAACGCTATTGCGAAAAAGCAAAACAACTTAAAGAAAGCGGGAAAGGGCCTTCAATTTTAGCTTTTATTTGTCAATGGTCCGAGTTTTCGACTTTAGATAATCCTCAAAAAGTGCTCGAAGGCAAAAATGTCATAGCTTTAGAAGTGCCCTGCTTCAAGTCTCTTGACCCTGTCCACGTAGTTAACGCTTTATCCTGTGGCTTTGACGGAGTTATGGCTGTTATGTGCTCATCTAAAGACTGTAAATTACAGGAAGGAAGAGATACTGCAGAACGTAACCTAAACGTAACTTTGGATGTACTTAAAAAGAACGGGCTCTTAGAACGCTTTGAATTCTACGAAGAGTCCCCTCGATGTGAAGGAGAGTTTCAGCAAAAAATGGGTGTGTTTCAGCAGAAAATCTTGAATCTCCAAAAAAATGATAAACCAATGGAGGCTAATGCAAAACGTACAAAATAGTCACTAAAAAAGAATTAGTTCCTAAGATTAAACTTTTTGAAGTTGAAGCTCCAGAAATTGCGGCTAAAGCGCAGGCTGGGCAGTTCTTAATCGTTATTCACGGTGTTAAAGGTGAAAGAATTCCTTTAACAATATGTGACTATAACACTGATAAGGGTACAGTTTCTTTTGCTTTTCACGAGGTTGGCACAAGCACCAAACGGTTAGGTGCTTTAGAAGAAGGCGACGAGATAGATAATGTAACTGGCCCACTTGGCAATCCCTCAGTAATTAAAAAGTTTGGTAAGGTCCTTTGTGTTGGTGGCAGTGTAATGATTGCGCCATTGCTTTTACAGTCTAAAGTTATGAAGGAAGCAGGCAACCATGTAACAACTGTTCTGGGTGCTCGATCTCAAGAGTTCCTTATGATGGAAGAGGAAGCAAACCGGTACAGTGACAAAGTCTATATTGCAACTGACAATGGTTCAAAAGGGTATACTGGTGTAGGTTTTCTTAATGAACTGCTTAAAAAAGAAAAGTTTGATCACTGTGTTGTTATGGGTCCAGTGGTTTTAATGAAAGATGTGAGTGAAATCACTAAACCTTTTGGTATTCCAACTATAGTTACAACAACCCCGATAATGATTGATGGTATGGGTATGTGTGGAGTTTGTCGTGTAACTGTCGGTGGAAAAATGTTGTTTGGCTGTGTAGATGGACCAGAATTTGATGGACATCAAGTTGATTTTGATGAGTTAATAATGCGTCAACGCACGATGCTTCCTGAAGAGAGGTTAAGTAGTGTGTTGGCTGATATGCATGGAGGTTGCAAGTGTGGCAGAAACAAAGCCTAAACCTAAGTTGAATAAAAAAGCCGTTGAAATGGCTAAACAGGAACCAGAAGTTCGTGTTAAAAACTTTAGTGAAGTCGCGTTAGGTTACACTGAAGAAGAAGCAATAGCTGAAGCAAACAGGTGCATTCAATGTCCAAATCCTCAATGCAGAACTGGCTGTCCAGTGGAAGTTCCAATTCCCCAGTTCATAAAAGCCATTAAAGAAAAGAATTATGCTGAAGGCATAGCAGTAATAAAAAGCAAAAATGCTTTGCCAGCTGTATGTGGACGTGTATGTCCTCAAGAAGTACAGTGCCAAGCCAAATGTGTTATTGGAAGAATGGGTGAACCCGTAAGTATCGGACGTTTAGAAAGATTTTTGGCTGATTGGGAACGTAAAAATGGCTCAGAATTGCCACCTAAAGCTGCGTCAACTGGAAAGAAAGTTGCTGTTATAGGTGCAGGTCCAGCAGGTTTGACTGTTGCAGCTGACTTAGTAAAACTTGGTCACGAAGTAACAATCTTTGAGGCTCTACATGTCGGTGGTGGAGTATTATCTTACGGCATACCTGAATTCCGATTACCAAAAGAAATCGTCCAAAAAGAAGTTAACTACGTAGAAAATCTTGGTGCTAATCTTAAACTCGGAAATCTAGTTGGTAGAATCCACACAATCCCTGAACTCATGAAAAATGGGTACGATGCAGTATTCATAGGTAGCGGTGCAGGTTTACCTCAGTTCACAGGCTGCTCTGGCGAGAACCTAGGCGGAATATACTCTGCTAACGAGTTCCTCATAAGAGTTAACCTCATGAAGGCCTTTGCGTTTCCTGAATATGACACGCCTATCCGTATCGGTAAACAAGTGGTTGTTATAGGCGGTGGAAACGTTGCAATGGACTGCGCACGTAGTTCAATGCGTTTAGGCTCCAAAGTGTGTCTGCTTTATAGGCGTTCAAGAGACGAGTTACCCGCCCGGCTTGAAGAAATCGAGAATGCTGAAGAAGAAGGATTAGTCTGCAAGTTTCTTGCATCACCCTTAGAATTCTATGGCGACTCAAAAGGCTGGGTTAAAGCTATGAAATGCATAGCGATGGAACTTACAGAGCCAGATGCAAAAGGGCGAAGAGGAGTTAAACCTATTTCAGGTTCAGAATTTGTAATGGATGTTGATACAGTAATAATAGCTATAGGGCAAACTCCGAATCCGATAATTCAACGTACAACAGACGGCCTAGAGACTAATCCCCGTTACGGAACAATACTCGTTGACGACGACGGCAAAACCAGCTTAGAAGGCGTCTATGCAGGAGGCGACGTAGCAACAGGTGCAGCAACAGTCATCAGCGCCATGGGTGCAGGAAAACGCGCAGCAAGGGCAATCCATGAGTACCTCACAAACAAAAAATAGTGTTAAGGACCAAAACTCTAAACATTTTCTTTTTTAGGATTTATTTAACCCTTCAAGTTTTATCCTACGCACCATCCGAATCTTTTGATGTCTGCTGGAGAAATTTTTTCTTCAATCATTAAGTCGCGTAAACATACTGGGTCAGTTTCTAAGTAGTCACCTGTGCAGGCATATGCTCTACCGCGGCAGCCCCCACATACTTCTCGGTATTCGCAGCCTCCGCATTCACCCTTCAGGTTTTGCCTTTGACGGAGACTATTTAACACTTCAGAGTTGCGCCAGATATCAGTTAAACTCTGTTTCCGTATGTTTCCTGCTTTAATTGGCAGAAACGTGCATGGGTAGACGTCGCCGTTGGGTCGTAGACTAAAGTACATGTTACCTGCATGGCAACCTATGCCGTTGTGTACCCAAAACTCTTTGACTAGCAAATCTTTAGGTTTGGTGCCATGTGAACGGTGCATTTCTAAAGCTATTTCAGGATACAGCGGAGTCCCCCCTGACATGGCAAAGGTCATTTCTGTATCTTCTTGTTTGCTTTGGAGCCACCGAATCAAGTTGACTCTTTGTTCTGTAGTCATAGCCTGATCCATCACGTTTTTACCCCTACCAACTGGAACTAAATCATAAACAGCAACTTCGTCAACACCCAAATTATAGAGGAACTCTAGGCGTTGTGGCATTTCGCTGTAAGTGTCTTTTAGAGCCATTGTGGTGATGATTACTTCTAAGTCTATTTCTAGGCAGGTTCTGATTGCTGAAACTGCTTTATTGAAAGTTCCCGGCAGATTTCTTAGATGATCATGTTTCTCTGGAACTACAGAGTCGATGGGTATACCTATGGCTTTGATGCCTGCCTCTTGAAGTTGCAGTGCAGTGTGTGGTGTAATCAGTAAGCCATTGGAGAGAATAGCTGTTATTATGCCCCGATTATTGCAGTGGTCTGCTAATGCCAAAACGAAATCTTTGCGTAGCAAGGGTTCGCCGCCGCTAAAAATTACCGCTTCTGTTCCTAAACTAGCCATTTCGTCAATGGCGTGCATTGCCTCTTTAAGATTAAGTTCATCTGGCATTGCTTCCCGTGCAGACACATGGCAATGTAGACAGCTCAAGTTGCAGGCTCTAGTTACTGCATAAGAAACAATAAGCGGTGTGTTGGGTTCCCCTTTTAGACCCTGACCTAACAGTTTCTGACGAAGCATCAACTCAAGCATCTTTAGGGTTGTACCCAACTTTTAAGCCTCCAGCTTGGAATACTATATTTTTGGTTTGATTATCCAAAGTTGAATAGCTCTACGTAACAACCAAGCTACTGCAAAGATTACTGCGACAACTATAACTGTAAGCGTTATGTTAGGTCCGATGTCAAATGCGTCTTCAGTTATGTCAGCAGGCTCCAAGTCAATAATTCGCACGTTATCAATAATAGCTAATCCGTCATGTCCAAAATAGTATTCTGTACCATTAACCAAGTTTCCTCTGGGGTTCTGGATACCTTCAAGAACTTTTACCGCCTGCTCTTGGCCGTCTATGTAGAGGTGCATTCCTGTGGAGGTTCGAGTGAACTTTACATTAACCCATTGGTTTAGAGGTAGAGGTTCATTTGTTACGATTTCGTTAAATCCGTCAGTGTCAGTCATGACAAAACCGCTAAGTGCGCCCTCAACGTAACCATTGCCAGCTTCAGTGGGGTTAGCACGTATAGATAATCCTAAAACGCGCAGTGTGTTCTGCCACTCGCATTTCTGGTCAGGATGATCACACTTCACAACAATGTTATTGTATGGTTCATCGGTGTAGCCAGCCACTTTAATCCACGCGTCAATCTCAACATATTTCTGTATGTCAAGTCCGGGTGAAATGGGAACATACATAAGTTCAGACATAGGCGGAAAACCAACCACAAATTTTACTGCAACATAAACAAAGTTTTCACCGTTAAACTGCATTGCTTTACCAAATTTGCTCTCCACCAATTCAGGATGTGCATCTCCTCCGATTATGCCATAATTGTAGCCGGAAACATCAGGAGTAACAACGTTAGAGCCACTAGGCTTAACCTCATCTAGTGGCCATTCACCAACTGTTAAACCGCTACTTTGACCATTAACAGATGTTAAAAAGGCAGGGCTCAAAAGTGCTGCCAAAAGCAGACATGTCATTAAAGTTTTTATTTGGTTATTTTTTGGAACCATATTTTTATCACTGGTTTATCTGAATAAAAAAGAAGTATATAGCTCTCCTAAAAGAACAGGCTGTTCCACTAAAAGAACACCACTATAATAGTAAATATGTAATGAAAACAAATTTGTAATTAGATCTTGAATGAAGTAATATTTTTGCAGTCACCTTCTTCTAAGAATATATTCTAAATACAAACCACCCA
>JAAZBP010000155.1 GCA_012513715.1 Thermoproteota archaeon
CGCTCTCAGAGTCAAAGGATAAAATCCAATAAAACAAGGATTGAAACTTGAGTAATATCGTGATGTACTTCGGTCTTTGGGGAGTCCGAAAAGGAAATTCAACAGAACAAGAAAAGTTAACTTGACACTACCACAAGTTTTTAATAACTACAAATTGGATATTAATATCAGCGAGTAAGTCCTACCCGAGGCAATGATGCCCGCATCTGTGGGATGGGAGCATTAGGATAGGGGTCGCTTATTTTCTCCATAAATACTTAAATGCCCCAATTTTATTCTCAATAATTTGAACATACTCGTCATTCTTGTTCTCATACTTCTGGAAATACGCGCCCGCGATTGCGTCAGCCATTTGAAGGCAAGGTTCAGCTTCAGAGGCAACATGTTCAGAACTTATGCTGTTAGGTGATAAAGCAGCACCTTTTTCAAAAAGTAGATAGCTGGCTTTATTCTTGATGTATGCATTGAATTCTTTAATTCGCCAAGCTGGAAGGCTACGGTCAAAAACCATGTTTAATTTGTTACCCGACGCAATATCAGTAAGTAACGACAGCATAATATTGTGCACTACACACCAATTGTAAAGAACAGGCGGTTCTTTTCGCAAGTTAGAGTTAACAAGAGCTTTCTCAAGAACCACAACACCTAAACTGGCTTCAAACCCAGCAATTTTTCTAAGCACAAAGCGCCTGCAGTAATCATCCATACGTGAAAACTTGAGCTCATTTCTTGCAAGCGAATACTTCTTTCGCTGATGTAAATGCTTAAGAGTTCTGTAAATGCCAATTCGCACCGACTGCGGAGAGGCACACTCAACGTAAGCAACCACAAAAAACTTTGTGGATTTTTTTGTGAAGCCTAAATCGCCTGATTCATCAACGAACACATACAACCGCTTTTTTCGCCTCCCAAGCTCAGCATTGAATCAAAAACAGAGCAAGAAATATCTTTCGAAAGCAATCTTTAGCCACATTTACTGCTATCAGGTGCCCAAAACAGGTAAACCTTTGTCTGCAGCTGCATCCCAACAAGTTTGATTAGTTTACCATTTTTTTTCTTTGTTTTTGTTGTTGATGGTTTTTGTGTATTTTGGTTTTTCGAAGAAGAGCAATGATTTTTCTGTACTCTTTTTTTAACAGAGATAGCTTTTTTTGGGTCTTTTTTTAGAAGAAAAAAAATAGTGTTTTTCTGGGAAAAAACCTGATTTTTTCTTCTTTCAATAGATGTTATTATTTTTTTGTTTTTCAGCAAAATAATAACAATCAAACAAGTCTGAGCCAAAAAAGAGCAAACAATGAGAGTACATCTCCTTTCTTATTCTTTGTTGAGTAGTGTTAGGTGGGAAAATTTGGCGTGAAAACATTGTTGATTTCTGAGTGTGTTTTCGTATATCGGTAGAGTATTTAAACGTCGGTAGTTGCCGATACATCGGTATCGATTCATGAAAGCAACATTTACCAATACATCAAAAAACTTGCACAGCAAAAACAGGAGTATCTACACAGATGCATAATCAGAACGGGTAATAGCTGTACCGAATAAGATGCTCACAATTTTTGAACAAAAAATTTTTAGATTGCAGAAGCTTTAAGCGTTTTTATCAACTGGAAAGCTTTTAAAAATTCACATTTTTAGTGGAGACAACATTTGCGTATGCTAATTACTACTATATGATTCCTAGGTAATCTTTTATGAGGATTTTTATCTGCTTTAAGTGTGCATCTTCGATGTTTCCGATTTTGTGTAGGAATCTGGCAGCTGAATTGCCTAAGCACCGCATTTGGAAAACTAGTGCTACTGAATC
>JAAZBP010000156.1 GCA_012513715.1 Thermoproteota archaeon
GATTCAGTAGCACTAGTTTTCCAAATGCGGTGCTTAGGCAATTCAGCTGCCAGATTCCTACACAAAATCGGAAACATCGAAGATGCACACTTAAAGCAGATAAAAATCCTCATAAAAGATTACCTAGAAATCATATAGTAGTAAGTAGCATATGCAATTTTTGTCTCTGCTGAAATTGTGGATTTTGGAAGGCTTGCCGGTTGAGAAAAACGCTTAAAGTTCCGGGCAATTTAGAAATTTTTTTGTTTTATCAGTTTGTAGCTGACTTCGCTATCACTTTATATATGAAGATTTTCTCATCCAACTTAAGAGTCGATGCTCCTTGGTGCCTTAATGAAGTTTATGTAAGGTTTGTATGGTGATTATGGCCTTATAGTTTTTTTAAAAAATGTTTTGGTTGGGGTAAAAATTTATCTCTTATCTTCAGTTAAGTAAATGCGTTTTGTGGAGGGTCGGGAATACCAAAATCTGCTGGGTTTGGCATACCATAATCTATTGACCAAATATTTGACCATGAAACATCTACACTGTTAAAATTGCTTGCGATAAATGAATCGGGATTTGGAGTAGATAGTATACCATCCTTTGATTTTTCAATCCAGAATTCTTGTCCTGTCTGGCTGTTTTTATAAGCTAAGTACTTTACATTTAGGTGCCACACAATTTCTTGAGGAGGATCTGAAGACCAATCGAATTTGCTACTATCTCGATAGTAGTGTACTCGAATTTGATAAGTTCCATACAAGTTCGTTGATCCTGGAATAATTGAGTCATCTGTTGCATAGTAATGTTCTGGACCATAACCGAAAATGTTGTCAACATCCAGATAGGGATAAAGTTCATTTTCCCCTTTGTTCAAATAATATATGTGACGACCGTTAGATCCAGGTTCAAGAACATGTAAATCAACATCGCTTTCGCCCTGTTCCCATGTAAGAGTTATTGTTAAAGCTGCAGGACTTGCCGTACATCTTATTTTATCTCGGAGAAAACCAGCCCAATTTGAAAAAGTGTCCTCGTCAGTTGCAAGTATAACAACATCATTATCTCCGGATAACAATGGAACTTCTATTGAGAATTCTCCCCTAACAACTGGTGACACATATTTTTTGTTGTCAACAAAAACTAATGTGGAATTTATTGTATCTCTTCCGCCTGTAATGGTTCCAGAAATAACTGTTTTAGAATTATTGGTATCTCGGATTCCGTCGTTATTAGTGTCAATTGGAGTGGTACCGTTAGGTGTTGTGGTTTCATCAGTTAGAGTTATTGTTGGAAATGTACTGCTTCCTTGAAAATCAATTTGTGCAGAATCAAATAGCCCCTTATAATTGTCGGGTGTCGCTGATAGTTTGGAGCTAGCATGATAGAAGATATTGAATACTAGATTTGATGCTCTAGTTTTACCTGAAACATAAGTTTCGTTGAATCCATAATTATAGTCAAATGGAATTATACGCATTCTATCGCCAAGTGCTGTTCCTGGAAAGTTGGGATCATAAAGTTGGAAACTACCATTATAGTAGCCGTATGTTAATACTGCATGTGCATAATCTAGGTAAGTCCCATTATTGAGACGTGCTTTTAACCCAATCAATTGTGGTTCCCCTGTAACGAGCATTCCTGATAACCAGCTTAGTCCTACTTCTCGCGCGTTGGCTTCTGCCCAATTGCGTTCCTCTGTGGTTAATGATCCCCAGATTCCAGTAGTTGCTAATTGAGCTCTTGCAGCTAGTTGAATTGCGGTGTTATCATCTCGCCACTCCGTTGTGTTTCCCTCGATATATTTAGAATAAAGAGCAGTATCGTTGGTGTGATATTTATAGTACCATTTCGCATAGTTTACCATACCAAGACACATTCCGCCTTGTGTTTGAACTGATCCATAGTTGGGGATAAACCAACCGTTCGTCGCTGATCTAAAATTAGTATCTACTGAATAATTTGTCACACCAACCAGTTTTGATAATTGAATGTAAACCTTCACAGCTACAAAGTCAGAGAATGAGGCAGTTAAGAAAGTTATTGTATTAGCATTTTTATCCTCTTTTAGAAACCCCATAGAATCAAGTTTTTTATTCTGTGAATCATACCAGTAAAACCGTATGGGACTGCTGTCGTCAGTTGTAGCTGTTGAATCATAGGGAAGCGTTACCTCTATGGGTTTTTGAAACATTTGATATTTATTAAAAACATCTGACCCTGAGACTTTAATACTGATGAGTTTACTCGCAATTGAGCAATCTTGTGGTAAACCATCAATTTTTGTTATATCCGCGTAACTTATTTGAAATTGAACTGTTTCAAATATTGCTGCAGGGGGAACATTAATTTTTAAGCCATAAAGTGGGCTTGAACGGTCAGTTACTTGTATAAGTCCACCATTGAAGTCGATGGATTTAGATGTGACAGAAGTTTTTGAATTAGATGTTATGCTAATTACATTGTTAGTTGGTGGAGGTGTTGTTCCAGGTGAAGCTGTTGGAGTAGGTGTGGGACTTGTGTTGGGTTGATAAGGGTTTATTATGTTGGAAAAAACAAGTAATATTGGAACGAGGATAATAATAATTAGAATAATTGAAATGAAGACTAATAATTTCTTCCGCGACTTTTTTGGTTTAAATGATTGAGGCGGCGGAGGTGGAGGCGGCGGCGGGATTTGGAAAGCCCTACTTAGTGTTACTCTCAGGTTTAAACCATTTTTTCCCGTTTAAAACACACCTTATAACCTTAGAAGCATACTTAAAATATTATTGATATAACTAATAATTATTTCTTTATTTTACGATACTCAGACACTATCTATGGCTTTAGATGTAAAAAATAAACTAAAATCATCACAAGTCCTAAACCACGAGCACACATTTTTTATGAAACTAACCTGTTGTTGGCTTAAAATTTACTTTTAAGATTAATACGATTTTTAGGCTAATCTTTAAACAAATATAACAAAAACGAAAGTTTTATTTGATAAATGAAAAACACTTATTACGAGTGAAATGGACCAAAAAAAACTGCGAGTATTTTCATTTTTCCTTTTTACATTTTTAATCATTATTCTTTCTTTAAGATTTATGAACATTTTAAGTTCTTTTGGTTGGCAATTGGCACATGGGCTCTATATTGGACTGTTTGCTTTACTACTCTATATTATATTCACCCGTCAAAAACGAAAATAAAAAATTGTTTGAAGGCAACTTGTTTTTTTGATTAAATAAGAATAGTTTTCTCCAAGAGAACGCTTTTTCAAGTTTTCGCAAGTAACTTGATGAATTCCTCTCTATCTAATTTTGCGTCTTTGACTATTTTAAGTAACAAGCCAACACCTATGTTTTCTCGCGGATGAACCGGAATCACAGTAATTCTGCCATCTACATGCTTCATGACAACATGAATTCCGTGTTTTCTGGCTATATAAAACCTAGACAAGAAAGGGCTTTTATGACTTTTCTGGATGTTTGTGGCCGCAGGCTCAATCTGTGGGGACCTCAACGAACTGCAAGCCAACAAGTTCGATGCCCTCTTTGGGTTTGAAGCATTCAGCCTCAAGATAGACAGTGATGGCTTCTTTAACGCGTTCTGTAAGTTCATCAAGCGTTTTGGCTTGGGTGTGACAGCCAGCCAGATCTGGGACTGAAGCAACGTAAATGCCATCTTGGTCTTTTTCAACTATGACTGCAAACTTCAAAATAGGTCACAGTACAGGATTAGTTAAAGCGCTTAGTAAAATCTTGTCGTCTTCTTCAATTGTCTGGTAACCTTGTCTATAAGCACTTGGTTGACTGAGTGCTTGAAGGAAAGATTAGGCTCAAAAAAAGGTGAACTCATAAAGTCCCAGAGAATAAATTTATGCTTAGTCAAGAAACCTTGACGAGAAACCTTATTACCCAAAAAAAATCAAGATTTGCCGATAGAAAATGAGAGTAACTGCTTGTTTAGTACTAGCCTTCATCGCATCTTCAGTAATGTTTGGAGTCTGCAATGCAACAGTATGGTTTGAAGAAAAAGACCCACAGGAACCACAGGAAATAGTGCTAAGCATGAACCACCTTTTCCAAAACGGATCTGCGCTTCCGCGCTGTGAACTCTTTTTGAATGAAACTCAATCACAACAAGTCAATATCACAATTATCGTTGCCACGGCGGCATGGTTCTACCAAAGTGGAAACTTCAATACCTCAATAGCGATCGACTCTCAAGAACCAGAAATCCTATCTGGAGTATTTGAATGGAAACCTTCAGCTATGGGAGAGCTATACAACCGTAAATATAATGTAAAGTTGAGCGGGTTGGAAGATGGCAGTCATAGTATAAAAATTCAAGTGACAGGAGATTATTACGGTCCGGATCCCACCGGTGGAACTTATCTCGCCGAAGGCAATGCAACTTTTTTAGTTGACCATCAAACCCTAACCTCACCGACTACGCTTTCTCCTTCACCAA
>JAAZBP010000157.1 GCA_012513715.1 Thermoproteota archaeon
ATGTATCCTGCCCGGCAAAAATAGTCGGGCTTTTTTTTATCAGTACCAAGGAATAGTAAAAACAATGCGCCTGAAAAAGGGATTTTATCTGAAAATTAGGGAGGGAATTTAGCTGACTCTCAACGATCATTAAAGCTATCGCCAATATTGGATTACCAAGCAAGTTCACAAAAGAAGGTTTTACCAATATTGGTGTTAAATCGAAGGAGGAAATTAAATTTATTTTTCCAAACGATTTTCCATTAAACGCTCCAAAGGTTCTTTTAAGAGAAGATTTTCCCAGATGTTTTCCACATATTAATCCATCAAAAACAGAAGTAAATCCATGCATTTATGAAGGTAACCTTTCGGAAATGCTTCAACAGTCTGAATGGATGAATGGTTTTTTAAACCAATTGGTTGATTGGCTCGAAAAAGCTGCATCAAATGATTTACTAAACTATGACCAGGGTTGGGAGCCAATGAGAAATGACGATTTCTCTGGGTTTATGCTTTATGACATTGATAAGGTACTTAAAGCTTTTATTGACCAAAACAGCAATGTGTTGATCAATGCTATAGACTACGAAGAACGTGGAAACATAATTGTAACTGGTAGCCTCTGTGATAGTAATAAGAAAAAAAGCTCTCATGCTTTATACATTTTAACTGAAAGTATAATTGATAATTATCTGCCCAACTTCATTGTTACAATGAAAGACTTATGTGATTACTGTGTGTCAATTGGTATTTCTGATATTAAATCGATTATTGAAAGAAATGACAAAAATTATGTCAGTGAAGATAAATTATTCGTAATCCTTTCTGTAAAAAGACCTGCTAACATTATTGGTTCAGAGCAAGATATAGAGTTTCTCCATTTTGTAATCCAAAAAGATAAACACAGGAAGAAAAAAAACAGGGAATTAAAAAGAATAATGCCTGAATGTAAAGTCAGCATGTTGACTCATATTTCTGAGAGATCTCAATCATTATTAAAACGATTATCTGGAACTCAAACAGAGATTAATGAATCTAAAAACATTGCATTAATTGGATGTGGTAGTCTTGGTTCGAAAATTGGGATGCATTTGACCCGAAATGGTAATGGACCCTTTTTATGTATTGATGATGATATTTTTATGCCTCACAATAACGCTCGCCATGCATTAACTCTTACTTGGGCACAAAATAAAGCTGAACTATTGGCACTGTCAATGTTCAGTGTCAGTAGAGTAAAAGCGAATGCTATTAACAAAAATGCATTTAATATTGATTATGCTGATTCACGCATAATAATTGATACGACTGCTTCTTTATCAGTAAGAAATTTTTTAATGAGTAAGTTAGAGCTACCACCTGTTATTTCTGGTGGCTTATACAATAAAGGGCAATATGGGATTTTGTTTGTTGAAAATAAAACAAAGACTTCTACACTATCAGAACTTTGGGCCTTTTTGTATTTTCAAGCACTGGAAAATATTGAACTCCGTAAAATCTTGTTTTCGGGACAAGAGAACCATACACAAATTGGTCAAAGTTGTAGTTCACAAACAATGATTGTTGATGATTCAAAGATTTCTCTTTATGCTTCAATGATGAGTCTAATCTTACAAGAAATACTTGAAAGTAGTTTACCAAAACATGGGAATATTTATTTATTTAAATATAGCACGAACTATTCATTAATTACAGAAGTATTGAGTGTTCCTGAAAATGTTGCAGTTCATACTATTACTGAAAAGGAATGGCAAGTTTCTTTAGCAAAAAATGTGCATGAGAAAATGATAGAACTAATGAACTATAAAAGTCCCAATGAAACTGGCGGTGTGTTACTTGGGACTGTTCTTTTATATGCAAAAAAAGTTGTAATTACAGGCTTAATCCCTGCCCCTCCAGATAGTATTGAAAAACCAAATATTTTTAAACTTGGAACAGAGGGACTAGAAAAAAACGTAAAAGATATAGAGAAAAAAACAAATGGAAAGGTTACATACTTAGGAACATGGCATAGTCATCCACAAGGTGGAAGTGCATCACAAACTGATAATAAAACATTTAAGAAATTATTGTTTGTGAGAAACTATGAACCAACAGTTTGCCTTATAGTAACACCTAATGAAGTTCTATTGGTTTAAAAGAAAAACAGCTTTCACTATAGTGGTTACAGCTGTAAAAGATGGGCAAGTTTGAATGGTAAGAGGACATTAGAAGACACATGTGTAAAGAGATTACTATAGAACGAAAGATTGCCGACCAAGCACATCATACAACATCGGCAAGCCAAAATGCCTGCCGCAGGCGCAACACATGCAATTCGGCTGTGCCGAGGCCCGTTGAACAAAAGCGCTTCGCGCTGGCTTCACAACTTTCATTTATTCTCAGCCACTTTTCAGCTATATAGAATCATTTATACATAATTCAAGTGTAACGTGCAGTTTATATCATTTTTACTTCTG
>JAAZBP010000014.1 GCA_012513715.1 Thermoproteota archaeon
GAGTTCCAACTTCTATGATTATTCTATCGCTACCTGGTAAAGCCTCAATAACTTTCTTTGCTCCTTCGAGTGAGGGTGCATCAAGTGAAATCTGTAGATATGGTGGTCTCCATAAACGTGGTACTTTGAATCCCATTATCGGGTGTTTTGCTCTGTCTTTATCATAAATTATTTTTTCAAGCGATGGATACTTTCTTAGTGCTCTTTGAAGCGCCATTTTTGTTGCACCATAATTGTACTGGTAAATTTTACGGTAATCTGATGCTTGTGGATGAATGAATACACTACAAATTATTACCCACTCGTCTAGTTTACTTAGCGGAATTATTCCTTCCTCAGCTGAGTCAGCTATGGCTTTTGCAACTGCAGCCTGTGCTGGCCCAAAGATTTTACCTGTATCTTCCATGTTTTTAACTGTAACTTTTGGAATTATGAGCGTGTGTGGTTTAGGTGGAAGGTTCGGGCGAATAACCGCTAGTAATGGAGTGTGACCTGCTGAAAGGTTCGCAATGCCGTTGGCAAAAGCTTGTCCAATAGGTCCGTTTTTATCCCCTATCATAAGGTCAATGTGTGCGACTTCGTTGCCTTCTCCAACAAGGGATTCACCAATCAAGTAGGTGGGACTTGGGTACTCGTCAGATTCATAGCTGGTTGTCGGTATTCTATCGATTATCTCTTTAAAATCGACATTAAAATCTTTAAGCCATGAATAAAGTGTGTCTCTGTGAATATTAATTTCTTTTGCAGTCCCAACTATTGTCGGCTTTGTCGGCTTACCTTTACTGTCTACTTCTTTTTTTGCGGCTTCTGTTAACATTTTTATAAATTCTTCTCGTGTTTCTGGTTTCTTAACGTCTATTCCCGACATTAAATTTGCCTCAATCGGTTTCTGTATATTGAGCTGTATATAAGACTGTCGAATGAACTATCTCGAATTAAGCTTAGACAAAGCGTTATTGACTATCTTATTGGTTTTGTCTTTTTTCCTTATGACGCCTCAGTTCGACAATCTAATTTAGTTGTAAATCTTTATATTAGAAAATTAGTATTGACTCCTCAAGTGTTAACTGAGGAACTTTGGATGTCTTGGATTAATTGGGTGCTTTTAGCTGTATTAATTACTGGTTTTATATTTTTCCTATATGGCGCTAACATCTATAATTCAATCTTTGGTTATAGCGGTATCTACCTGTCTATAGGGGCGATTGCTGCATACCTTATACACTACATTTACAAGGAGTTAAACAAGAAAGCATCAGATTAGAATCTATACAATTTGTTGTATTTATCAGTTAGATACTTTATGAACAATGACGGATTCAACTTATTTCCTGTAACTATTTCAATCAAGTCCTCTGGGTCATAATAGTTCCCTTTATTGTGAATTTTTTCCTTTAACCAGCTGTTTACTTCTTTAATTTCTCCTTGAGATAGCTGATTTCGCCATTCAGGCAAATCTTGATTTAAAGCCTCTAAAATTTGGCCATCATAGATATTACCCAAAGCGTAACTTGGAAAGTAACCATACAATCCACTTGCCCAATGAGTATCCTGCATTATACCTTCTGAGTCGTCTTTAATTTCTACACCAAGATACTCTTCATATTTTCTGTTCCAAATATCAGGTAAATCATTAACATCAATTTTGTCTGCAAAAAGATCTCTTTCGATTTCAAAACGTATGATAATATGGATGTTATATGTTACCTCGTCTGCTTCTGTTCGGATCTTGGAGCGTTCAACTCTATTTATGAGTTGTAAAAATTGATTAAGCCCAATTTGTCCTAATGTTGGTGTAATTTGCTGTATTTTTGGTAGAAAAGTAATCCAGAATTCTCTTGAACGCCCTATTATGTTTTCATAGAATCTTGATTGTGATTCATGGATTCCATACGAGCATGTAGATCCAACAGGTTGATATTGCCATTCCGGATTTAGGTTTTGTTCATATATTGCGTGTCCTGTCTCATGTAGAACCGAAAAGATTGAACTTACAACGTCATTTTCATAGTAATGTGTTGTTATTCTAACATCGTTATAATATCCTGTGGTAAACGGGTGCTCGGTTTCGTCGATTCGACCTCCAGCAATAGCTGAACTTGTGTCGTAACCTAAAGTGTGAGTGATTAGTTGGCTCATTTTACGCTGATCAGTTATTGACGCTGATAATTTGGTTTTTGTGGACTGTTTTGGTTGATGGGCTTCAATTTTATCTATTAGACTCTTTAATCCACCTAATAGTGTGTCAAAAGTGTTAGTAATTGTCTTTATAGACATATTAGGTTCAAAATTATCAATTAATGCTTCATAAGGTGATTTAGACCCTTTAACTTTCATGAGAAATTCAGCTTTTTGTTTATTGAGCTCTAAAAGTTTTTGAAAGTCACTTTTGTATATGTTGAAATCTTTTTTTGCTTTAGCTTTTTTCCATGAACTAACTGTGATGGACTCTTGCCTTGCAAGTTCTTCTACAAGTTTTTCTGGAAGCGCAGTCTGTTCTTGAAAGCTTTTATTTATAAGATACACGTTTCGTCTTTCTATTTGATTCAAAAAGTCATATTCTGAGCTGCCTTGAATTAGTTTTAAACGTTCAGAAATTTCAGGGTCAGTGGACATTTTATGATGTATGCGACTTAATAGTGCAAGTTGTTGACTACGCTGTTCTATCGCTTCAGGAGGCATCATTGTCTCCATGTCCCAATGGATTAAACCCTCTATAGTTGAGAGAATTATGCTGTCTTTGGTTTTTGTTAGAAGTTCCCTATAATTTGACTTGATTTTTGTTGCCACTTGATGTTTCTTCCTTTAAGCTTCCTTTTTTATTTGATGTTGTCTGTGGTAATCAACTTTTTCTTTAAGTTCTGGTTTGATTTAGAACCTTATTTTAAGTGTACCTTTAACTTTTTTCCAATAATAGTTCCTTTATCCATCCAGCGATGAATTCAACATTGATTTTAGTTAAGTATGTAAATGTTTTAAGACTAAGATTTACTAAGGCTGCATAAGGTGTAAAAATGAAGCGTGCAACCATGCGTCGTGAAAGTTGAAAAAGAGTAAAATGTCCATATCTCTTGTACGAGATGCCTATAGTTACATAATTTTTTGATGTTCCAAGATGTGTTGCGCCTAAAAAGGGTAGAACTTTCCATGTGTATCCTGTTTTCTGTACATATCTTTTAAAGTATTGATCTTCACCAAAGAACAGTTTTGGCGGGTTATAGCTTTCCATAAGTTTACGCCGGATAATTATGTTGTTTATGTGGGGATTTGTGTCTAGTTTGCTTAAGTTGTATACTGTACCAACAACATATTCGTAAGCTGCAACATGTTTATTTTTATGTACCGCAACAGTGCCGATAGCACCTATATTGGGTTTGATAGCTTTAGTTACTTCTTTTAGCCAATCGTTTGGTAATAACATGTCATCATCAACCATCGCGACCCATTCTGTTTTAGCCTTAAGAACAGCATTTTTTCTGGCTGTACTAAGCGGTTTTTCGTAAGTATTGATGATTTGTCCCGCATAAGGCATTTTTTCAATTATTCGTATTAAGTTTGGGTTAGGTTTATCTCTTGACGGAATTACAAAATCAATTTTTATGTCTTCGATGGGGCAAGATGACATAAGGGCAATATGTTCCTTTGAAAGTTAAATAATTATCGTCAATTATTGTTGTTCCATTTAACTGTTTAAGTTTACATATTCAAAATTTTGGTTGCTTTTTGTGCAGCCCTTTTATAGCTCTTTTTGGTAATCATGCCTTTTTGTATGCCATTAAGTAACTGTAGTATCATACCTTGTTTAACATGATCAATCATTTGCTGTTCACTGATACCTGGAAGTCTCATACAGTTTCCAATTTTTACATTGTAACTTTCGATCCCGTATTTTTTAGCAACATCGTGAAGTTTTGAACCTATTATGGGGTTAGTTATGGACCATGAAATGTACTCTATGAGTTTATCTCTCAAACAAATCCTTGCGAACTCTAATGTATTGTTGACCTCTTCAGGTGTCTCATATTCGAGTCTGCCATTTGTTTCCCAAGCATTGTATAGCATCAAAAACCCATAGACCTTAATGCTGTGTTCTTTTAGAATTTTTAACGTTTTTAAATTATCTTCTTGTGTTACATTTTTGCCTATGCCTTTTAAAACTCGGTCGTTTGCAGATTCGAGTCCGATATGGACAAGCCACACATTAATGGCTTTGAGTCTCTGGGCCAACTCGCTGTTTACTTTGTCTGCTCGTAGATTACACTGAAATGTCATGCCTTTGAGCCCGAGTTTTAATATTTCATCACAGACTTCAAGGCACCATTTAATGTCAACATTAAATGTGTCAGAACGTAGATAGATTTCTCGTATACCTTTATTGTAGAGGTAATTGACTTCTTCAGCAATATTTTTGGGTGAACGTTGTCTTACCCATGGCTTTTCTAGTTTCCATACTGGGTTAGAGCAATAGGTGCAGTAATTTGGGCACCCGCGGATTGGGAGTAAATATGCCATTCGCCTTTTTTTACTTACAGCTACGTCATAGTTTTCAAAGTCTATTATGTCCCAAGCGGGTAAGAAATCAATATTTTTCAGTAATGGTCTTACTCCATTATCTTTTTCCTTATTAACCGTTCCAATGATGTCTCTTATTGCCTCTTTAGCTTGAAGTTTCTTGAGTAATTCGTAAGTGGTTTCTTCTCCCTCTCCAATAATGCAAACATCAATTGGGGTGTTATTGATGACATCTTGAGGGTCAATTGTTGGGTGTGCTCCACCTGCAACCATGAGCATACTTAAACCCAAATTTTTTACTTTGGCTATAGTTTCAAATGATAACTCTCTTCTTGGAGTGGTAAATGATATTGCATAAACGTCAGGTTTAATCTCTTTAATTTTTTCTAGATGTTCCTGCATTGAAAGAAACGGTTCAAGGTAAATGAATTCAATATCTGGTAATCGTTGTCTAACATAACTAATGATGTAGAGAATTCCAAGATTTGGTGATTCAGTAACCGCTTCTCCCTTTGATTCCCTGCCAAAGGGTGGGTCAGCAAAAACTACTTTAAACTTCTTTTTTGGAGGCTCACTTGTTTTCTGTTTCACCTACGTCATCCTACTACTCACTTTCAATGCTGCTGTATATATTTTGCTACTTACCCCTTTTTTAGTGAAATACTGCCTACAACGTGTAGGTAATCTTCTTTAAGTTCTTAAAGAGAATTAAATTCTCATACAAAGTATAAAGAGACTGAAATATATTGGCAAATTTCCTTGTTGTTCACCCATACCTTGACATTTATGGCGGAGGTGAAAGAGTCTGTCATAACGTAATTAAAGCTCTAGTAGCCAATAACCAAGACGTACAATTATTAACCTTTGATTTTGATTCTGATAGATATCAGAATATCGTAGGCGAGGCTTTTCCTAAACAGGTTAAAATTCACTCTTTAGGTAAACGCATAGATGTTGAGCCCCCTTTTACTATTTACAAACGTCACCACAATTATGTTAAACTATTAAAGATGTATCGAGATACTTTAGAGTATGATTATCTATTTTCTACTCAATCTTCTTCTCCTTTTGAACCTGTTTTTTTGAATAAGGCAAAGAAAAATATTGCGTATGTGCATTTTCCAGAAATCCATTATGATTATGCTATGTCCGGCTTCAAGAGAAAAGTTTACTTATGGCTTTTCAAACGTTGGGTTGAACAAGGAATAGGTAAGATAGATTTACTGTTCTGTAATAGTAATTACACTAAAGAAACAATTCAGAAATACTGGGATTTTTCTAACGTAAAAAATCCCTTAGTAGTTTATCCGCCTGTAGATATCGCCAAATTTTGGTGTGATAAACCTTTATCCGAACGTCAGAAAAGGGTTGTTTATGTGGCTCGTTTTATTCCAGCAAAACGTCATGAAATACTTAAAAAATTGGCAGCGGACTTGCCGGATTACGAATTCGTTAGCGTAGGCGGCTTAATTGAATCTGAAAAAACTTGGTTTGACAGGTTCTCAAGGAATCTGCCCTCAAATTATTCAATTAAAACCAATTTGCCTGAACCTGATTTGCTGAAACTATTGCATGATTCTCGAATTTATGTGCATCTGATGGAGGGCGAGCACTTTGGTATCGCCCCTGTTGAAGGTTTAGCTAGTGGATGCGTGGTTATAGTGCATGACAGTGGAGGCATGCAAGAATTTATACAAGAGGACTTTCGCTGGCAAGATTATTTTTCTCTAAAAGAAAAAGTTGTCAAATACATGGAAGAAGGAACTTTGAATTGGGAAAGCATACGACCAAAATTATGGGAAAATATTTCATGTTTAACTCCTGAGGTTTTTAACAGAACTATCTGGTCTCACATACAAAAAAATCTGTAATTTTAAAGAATTTTTTTATTGTTTACTTTTTTTATATCCTCTCCTTTTTTATTTCTTATTTGATTTTTTATTTACGTTTAATTATTACATTTA
>JAAZBP010000015.1 GCA_012513715.1 Thermoproteota archaeon
CGACCATTACCTTACCAAGGTAACGCCCCACCGGGCTAGGCTACGAAGGCAAATTTTGTTTTCTTCTTCCAAACAACACACGATAGTAAATAAAGAGCTTACGGTTACTAAGTGTTATCTTGACGAAAAAAACCTGCAAAAAACAAAAGGTTTAGGGGACAAATAAATATTGGAGGATACAGAACTATGTCAGTACGAATTGGACTGTGCAGGGGTCTCCAAGCCAGGTCAACGGAGTAGGGCTTAGGACCCTATCGCGTAGGCGTTCGTGGGTTCGAATCCCACCCCCTGCACCATATATAAATAAACAAGCATGGGGTTGTAAACTCTGCTAAAGTTTACGTTTTCTAAAGAATTTTACTCCCTCAAACTCAGTGACATACTCAAAGCCTTGGTCAATTAAGAAGAGTATTTCTTTTTGTGTTTTAGCTACCTTTGAAATATACTCGTCTTCTCCCTCAAAATAGGCGTGGTCTAATTGAACGTATAACTCCGTATTTTTGATGCTCTTGTGACCGAGTTGTTGCTGTACAAAATACGGATCTTTTGTCTTATGATAAAGCGTTGTACCTCTCCAGTATCTAAAAGTGTGGAAATGAATTTTTAGCAGCCGAGGATTATTGAGCTTGTTTGCTATACGCTTTCGTTGCCGACTTAAACTTAACCCATGATGATCAACACGCATATCAGAAAAGGAAAATACTCTGTTTCCGTATGCTTTTGGTAATCTTTGGAGCATTTCAAGTAGTTTAAGGCTTAATCTAATTGTTCGGGGATTGCTGTTCTTTTCAGGGGTAATGCTTACGACTTTACTTTCGAAATCTATGTCTTCCCATTTAAGCCACCAGATTTCTCCACATCTTGCGCCTGTCTCTTTGAGCATTTGTAAAAAAGTCGCCATACGTTTACTACATCCAGCGATCAGTTGGTCTATTTCTGTTTCTTTTGGAATAAAGGGCAGTTTTCGAACGGTCTTGTATTGTGGTTTTTCCCATTTACCCCCCACCATTTTTAGATATGCTGAGTATGCATCTGAAGCGTTATTTTTTCTACCTGCGCACCATGTTTGTTTTGCTATTACATCTTTGACTGTCTCAGGATCATTTAGGTTTGCTCCTCGTTTGACAAGTGTTTTTAATAGTTTTACTCTGCTTTCAATTGTTGTTTCACTTCTACCGTTCTTTTGTAGCCACCAAGCATGTTCGAGGATTTTGCTATCAACTTTGAGTTGTGTGGAATACTCACCCGCAACAGTCTTTGTTTCTGTTGCAGCGTCCAATTTTTTCGCCTCTAATTGTGCGCATAATTGGCGATTCTCATTAAGCAACGAGTCCTTATATGATTTATCACTGAAACGGTAACCGCAATCCCGACAAATAAGCCTCTGAACTGACCTACAACTTGTATCTCTGAAACCGTCTTTCCAATTTTTCCTACTATGACAGTTAGGGCATTCTCTACTTGCCTCTTCACCTCCCTTCATGCTTATGTGAGCAGTCAACTCCAAAACCTCACAAAAACAGAAAAATCAACAAAACATCTCTGATCTTACATTCTTCTCCAAAGTTCATATTAACACTAAATGTATTTTTCAGAGAGTTTGCAGATATTGCTTCTGTGTTTTTGATATTCTTTTTTTGTTTTACAGGCATTTTTGGTCCACCTCAAATGTTAGGCTACATCAAAAAACCAAAAACAACAAAAACCAAAACAAAAAAACAAAAAATGCCTAAAACCAAACTATGCTAAATTATCCAACCCAGATAAACACAAAGCCAAAAAACACAAACAAACCAAACAAACAAAATATACAAACAACAAAACTTTAACAATCAAATTATGTCATTGCCGATGCGAACCTAACTTTTTGTTGATTTCACACATCAACTCCTTGCATTATATGTTCAAAATTAGTATTTAAATCTGTCTTTAAGCAAGAATATTACTTTGTCTAAATATTATTAACTTTTTTAGTTATTTTATAGTAAAATAACTATTAGTTGGATTATTTAATTTCGTTCAAAAAGAAGGTGTTTAGTCTCCCACCACTTTCATCTTATAATAGTCTAATAGTTAATAGTTAAATACTAAAAAAATAAAAAAATTAACTAGATCTTAGGCGCAATTTCTATTTTTACGGCTAAAAACAGCTAAAATAAGTCTATATTTGACTGAAAAATGCAACTTTAGGATAAATCGCTCTCATAAGAATCATCAGCCATATTAACTTGAGATATCGGCCAGTATTGGATGAACTTATTTCCAAAGAGAAACATCTGCTCATTCGTGAACAGGTTGCTCAACTACAAATATCTCTCAAAAAAGCCAGCCCTATTCCGAGCCCTAACGGGACTAGAACTACCTGAATTCGACTCAGTCTGCACCCATGCCAACGCCAAATACAAAGATTACGAAGCAAAAAGGCTCGATAGACCAAACAGAAAACACAAAGTAGGCGCAGGATACCCCTTCAAGCTGTCTCTACAAGACCGACTACTCATGCTCATGATCTACTACAGACTCTACATAACATCCACACTAACCGGCGTTCTCTTCAACCTAGACCAGAGCAACGTGCTAAAAGACATACACAAGCTTGAACCTCTGGTAAAGGAAATCCTGCCTCTGCCCCAAAAACTGCATGACAAAGTCAAGCGACTGCAAAGCGTGGAAGAAATTGAGGTAATGTTTCCTGGGTTCAAAGCTTTCACCGATGCCACGGATCAGGAGATTCCCCGGCCTAAGAACAAGCAAAAGCGCAGGACGCATTACAGCGGAAAAAGGAAGAGCCATACTGTGAAGACTCAGTTAACGGTTAACTCTAAAGGTCTCATAATCCACAAGTCTCGTCATGTTAGGGGCAGCATACATGACTATGCCCTCTATAAACACAGTCATCCTACTTTGCCAAGTAGAGTTCAGTGTGGTTTAGATTTGGGCTACCTTGGAGTAACAAATGATTTTCCGAATCTTAATTGCGTGTTGCCCATCAAGAAGAAAAACCCGGGTCGCGGCAAGGTTGGCGTGAAGGCACCGGAGCTTTTAGTTGAGCAGAAAGCGTTCAATAGAGAACTTGCTAGCGAACGTGTGGTGGTTGAGCATACTAATAGTCGGGTGAAAAAGTTTCTGATTTGGGGGTGTGAATTTAGAAATCGCCTAAAACGTTACGATGTCATGACTGATATCGTGTCTGGGTTGATAAACTTCCGAATACTGGGCTCTTTAACAATCTGAGAAAGATTCAAGAGAAGGCAGAATACAAGGGCAAATCTGTTAAACAGAATAGCGCCTAAGGTCTA
>JAAZBP010000158.1 GCA_012513715.1 Thermoproteota archaeon
AAAAAAACACTTCTGATGAGAGGCACCATTGTGGCATCGAGAGTTAAGTATGAGGTTCCAACATGGAATAAAATCTATGATAGCCTCCTGAATCAGTCACAAAAAATTCAAAAACAAACTGAAAAAATAGACTTAATATTAGGCATATCAAAAGGGGGATTAATACCAGCACGCATTTTAGCTGACTTTTTACAGGTTTCGGAAATAATAACGATTCAGGTAAAATTCTACATAGGTATAGCTCAAACACATGATGAACCAAAAATAATACAACCTCTAACAGTAAATCTTTCAGGAAAAAAAATACTTGTTGTAGACGATATTGCTGATACTGGAAAAAGCTTAAAAATAGTAATAGAACACCTTGAAAGTCTTGGAATTACAGAGATAAAAACAGCTACGCTATACCTCAACAATAGAAGTGTAATAAAACCAGACTTCTACGAGGAAATCACTGATAAATGGGTTGTGTTTCCTTGGGAAATAAAAGAAACAGTACAGAAAATTGTTAAAGAGCATAAGATTAAACGTGAGAGGAATAGAGAAATAAAGTTATTGATAGAATCGGGTTTACCAGAACAAACCGCTGAAAAGGTAATGAAGATTGTACAATAGGAGATTAAATTGATTCATTATAACAAAAAGTATGATTTACAGATTGAAATCACAGGTTACCGAAACATATCCTTTACAAAGACAGAAAAATTCTTGAAGACAGATAGAAGAAAAAAGCTACATAAAACCGAGATTCAATTTTTCGATGCAGACCTAATAGCTACTGAAAAGCATCTATACTATGCAGTATTAAATGCATTACATGCCTTTGAAGCTAAGTCTAATATTTCAAAAAGTATAGCTATGGAAATAATATTGTACGTCTCAGCCCAACACCATATCCAAAGAGCTATAGATCAAACTGGTATAAAACCGGAAACTAAGAACTTAGCAGTGGTAATAGTTGGTAAAACATTTGATGAAACAAAAGCGGAATTACAAGCGTTAACAGATTTTTTAGGCGTCGCACCTGATGAATCAGTCTTGGAATTAACTGATGAAAAACAAGCCAACATTCAAAAAAGTTTTGAGATAACAGATGAGGAAATCGAAACGGTAATAGATAGAAACTCAGGTAAAGACATTAGCGATTTAGTGATTGAACATATAGCTCTTCTTGCAACACAGCTTTAGATTAAAGCAGTTTTTCTTTTATAACAGCTAAGATATCATTTGGTTTTATAAGTGAGATACCAGTTAATTCACCGATAATTTCTAGTTGGAGAATTAAATCGGGATTTTTAAGGTCAACTTTACGGTTTATGCCGTCAACCGCCACGTCGATGAGGTCTTTTGAATGAAGCATAGTATGTCGTTTCTCAATTGTTACTCTGAAACTTTGGTTTATTCCAATTCTATCTGTAAACTGTTTAGCAGCTTTTTTTATTTCTGCTAAATTTGTAGGTACAATTTGCTCAATCGGTATGATTCGAAGGGCATAACGAAATTCATAGGGCCGTTCAGAGAGGATTTCACGAAAATCTTCCATTACCTTAAACGGATCAAGCATGGTCTTAGCCACTACCAAACCACGAATCTTGGTTTTACTTGTTTGTGCATCAACATCGCCTAATTCATCTTTAAGCAAATACAGTAATTCTTTGCAAATAGCACGTTCGTTTCCGCGCATAGTTGTGGCCAAGAGGTTAAAGTCATTAATCATAGAGGTATCTCAATATTCATTCTGGTCACAAGCTATTTTGTCTTTTGCTTTAAAAAATCAGGTTTTGAAATAGTTCTGCAGTTTTTACACTTAAATTTGGTGGGTAACTAGTCGCTAATACATATTTTTGTACGAGTTTATTTAAGGGTAAAAGTTTATATTTCTGTAGGGTTCTTGGGTATTTCCGAATTAAACAAGATTCTAGTAAAGTAGGGATAATATATGGCGTATTTAACAACAACAGGTTCAGGACAACCAGTCCTTATCCTAAAGGAAGGAACAACCCGGAGTAGAGGCAAAGAAGCACAGAAAAATAACATTATGGCAGCACGTGTAATCGGTGAAGTACTAAAGACCACTCTAGGACCCAGAGGAATGGATAAAATGCTGATTGACAGCTTAGGCGATATCACAATAACTAATGACGGAGCAGCAATCTTAAAAGAAATCGATGTTGAACATCCAGCAGCCAAAATGATGGTTGAAATCGCCAAAACCCAAGATGATATGGTCGGCGACGGCACCACATCCGCAGTTGTACTGGCGAGTGAACTTCTCAAGAAAGCCGAGGAATTACTCGAGCAAAACATTCATCCAACAATACTCGTCAGTGGTTACCGAAAAGCCAGCCATAAAGCTATCGAAGTAATAAATAAAACAGCGGTTCCACTTGACATCAATGATCGTAAAACACTCATGAAAGTCGCATTAACATCAATGAGCAGCAAAGCTGTGGGTGCAGCAAAAGAGCATCTAGCGGAAATATCAATTGACGCAGTTAAACAAATTTCTGAACAACGCGGAGAAAAAACATTAGCCGACATAGACAACATCCAACTTATAAAGAAGACGGGAAAAAGCCTTCTCGAGACTCAGTTAATCAGGGGCATAATAATAGACAAAGAAGTAGTAAACCCAGGTATGCCTAAATCAAAAGAAAACGCAAAAATTGCACTTTTAGATTCAGCTCTTGAAATAGAAAAAACTGAAATCAGCGCTGAAATCCGAATTAAAGATCCAACTCAGATGAAGGCATTTCTAGACCAAGAAAACAATATGATGCAGAATATGGTTACAAAAATCAAAGCTTCAGGTGCAGATGTAATTTTCTGCCAGAAAGGCATTGACGACATGGTACAACACTTCTTAGCTAAAGAAGGGATAATTGCAGCACGTAGAGTTAAAGAATCAGACATGGAAAAACTAGCAAGAGCAACAGGCGGCAGAATAATCAGCGATTTAGATGATCTTAAAAGCGCAGATTTAGGCAATGCAGGGTTAGTTGAGGAACGAAAAATCGGCGACGACAAATTGATTTTTGTAGAGAAATGCAAGGACCCTCACAGTGTAGCTATACTTATCCGTGCAGGACTTGAACGCATGGTCGACGAAGCTGAACGAGCTATAACTGACTCTCTATCAGTTGTCTCAGATGTAATAGAAAATAACAAAATTGTCCCAGGTGGCGGAGCTATTGAAATTGAAATCGCAAAAGAATTACGACAATACGCAACAAAAGTTGGCGGCAGAGAACAATTAGCAGTAGAAGCATTCGCAGACGCAGTTGAAGTCATTCCGAGAACACTAGCAGAAAACGCAGGCTTAGAACCAATAGACATACTAGTTGAAATGCGCTCGGTTCACGACAAAGAAGATGGCAAATTCAAAGGTATCAACATTTTCACAGGCAAACTCCAAGATAGCATAGCAAACGGTGTAATCGAACCAATAATGGTTAAAGAGCAAGCTATCAAGTCAGCAGCAGAGTCAGCAGCACTCATATTGAGAATAGACGACGTAATCACAGCTAAAGCATCAAAAGCTCCAGCGGGCGGCCCAGGCGGAATGCCGGGCGGCATGGGCGAATACTAAAAAGATTCCTTTTCTCCATTAATTTTTTATTTTTTTCAATTGCATAAAAAATCAAAAAGAAAGTTTTAACGAATAGATATTTTTTAAGGCTCATAAATGCATACTGAGTTTTTAAAAGGCAATAAGTGCAGGCCAATTATTTCAGTAAAAAAGAGAAAGAGAAATAACTACTTTAACAACCGGGAACTATCGGATACTAACCAGTCTTTAGTTGAAAGCTCAAGAAAACATATTTATTTCTAAGGAATAACACTGTTGGTTTAATGCTCCGGTAGTATAGTCCGGTCAAACCTTACTAAGATAGGCTTACTAAGGGACTAAGTATAGCGGCCTCTCGAGTCGCGGACCCGGGTCCAAATCCCGGCCGGAGCACCATTCTTTTAACCTAACTAAAGGGCATAACATCAAAAAGTAACTTTATAAAAAAAGGTATACATATTAAAAGACAGCTCACTTGTAAGTTGGTGAACTTGACATATTTAATATGTGTAAAGCAATATCGCTATTGTTTAAGCTAAATGTCAAATTGTTTTGTTTCAAGTTTACTACTTACGGATTAAAGTTGAACAGAGTTCTTCGACAGTACGGTTAAGAGCCAGTTCAGCCATATTTCGCCCGTAATCCATAACACGCCTTGAACTATCAAAGATTAATCTGAGAATAGAGACCACATTCGGATCAATTTTTTTACTTGATAAAAGCATAACTAATTCATTTTCTAGCGGAATCAAAGAGTCACGTTTTGAAATAAGTTTCTCTGCATCTTTATAATCCCGTTTAAATACTGCCTTTACGGCATCTTCGTAAAGTTGTTGTGCTTGAGAGTAATAATCAACCAATTGTAAATAAACTTCTTCATCTATTGGTTCTTTTACAAAGAGTGTCTGATTATCAATAAGTTTCTGGAAAGCACCAATGTGGTTAACTATGTTTAAAGCATTTTCACCCATGTTTTCAATATCGTTGACAGCCATACGGTAAAGGAGAAACTCTTTAGGTGTAGTGAAACCTAACTCGCGGTACAAATTGCGTTCTATTCCATACTTAAGTTGTCTAACTATGTAAAGCCCTAAACGGTTAACATCGTTACGTGCACTAATTACGCTGTCGAACATTTGAGTACTAGGATCTTTTAGCGAACTTACTGCATCTCTATTAGCTACTAATGCAACAATAGCCATGCGCCTCACTGCTTTTTCAATACCAAATTCTGAGTGTTTGATTAGTATTTGAAGGGTTATTTCATCGGGTGTTTCGTCGATTATTTCTGCTCCAAGAAATGTATCTCGGACAAAATTTTTTATTTCTAT
The DNA here is from genome assembly GCA_012513715.1 of Thermoproteota archaeon. Lineage (GTDB taxonomy): Archaea > Thermoproteota > Bathyarchaeia > Bathyarchaeales > Bathycorpusculaceae > Bathycorpusculum. The sequence goes on from JAAZBP010000158.1 coordinate 4,900, forward strand.
TTTGAATTTTGGTCTATCTTTGACGTTTTTAAAGTTGACATGTATTATGTCGGCGCCTATTGCATAAAGTGCTTTTATGAGACGAAGAGCTGAATTGGGAGATTCTTTGGGGTCAACATTTATGTAATATTCTTTAAGTTTAGAGCTATCTATGCGACCTTCTTTCTCTAAAATTTTTCTTGGAACTAGACTTAAGGATCCATCGGGTTGAATATTGAAGGCTATTTCACTTCCTCTCTTTAAGCCTATGTCTTCTACCCATTCTTTAGGTAAAGATATTATGTATGAACCTCTACCTGTGCATTGAACTCTTCTGTAACCAAGGTCTTTTTCAGCCAGGATTTACCACACCGATAAATGTTTCATTTATATTACATAGTTCATAAACTTGCATATAAATGATTTTCACGAAGATTATATAGAATACATGCCACTTTAACTTAATAATACCCGCTGGAATAGAAAAAACATGACAGTCAACACATGCAAGGCAATAATAAAAAAGGAAAACCAAATAACTGCAAGCAACGCCACTTTTTGTACAAGTGATGTGGAACTTCACATATTCATACTAACCTGTAAACACTAAAAAAAGAGATAAGTGAAATGAACAAACAAGATAGAAAGATAATTAACCCATTCGGGGACGATAAGGATTTCTCAGCTTGCGGTATTTTCGCCATGATGAACACGGACGGTACACGATTCGGTCCCAAGGAACCCGTTAAGGCAATGGTCAACATGCATGACCGAGGTAACGGTTTAGGAGGAGGCTTTGCAGTATATGGAATTTATCCGCAGTTCAAAGAATATTATGCCTTTCATGTGATGTATCTGGGTAAAGATGCAAAAGACAAAACAGATAGAATACTTGCATCCAGATTTGACATTATATATGATGAAGAAATGCAGACGCGAGCAGCTAAAGTTAAGGATCCCCCGGTTGTTTGGCGATATTTTGCTCAACCCAAAAAGCGCCGACCTCATGGGCAAACAGAGGAAGATTATGTAATTGAGGCTATAATGCGAATCAATACAGAGAGTGGAAAAGCGTTCGTGTTCTCCAGTGGAAAAGATATGGGCGTTTTCAAAGGCGTAGGTTTTCCAGAAGATGTCGCAGAGTTCTTCTGTTTAGAAGACTATGAAGGATACTTATGGTCCTGTCATAGTCGTTTCCCAACAAACACACCTGGCTGGTGGGGCGGTGCACATCCATTCAGCATACTAGACTGGACAGTTGTGCATAATGGTGAACTTTCATCTTACGGCATAAACCGTCGATACCTCGAAATGTATGGTTACAAATGCACAATGCACACAGACACTGAAGTTTTAGCTTATGCAGTAGATCTTCTGATGCGTAGACAACACTTACCAATCGAACTTGTGGCACAAGTACTTGCATCACCATTGTGGAACGAAATAGACAGCATGGAACCAAAAAAAGCCAATTTACTACGTACACTCAGACAAACATATGGGAGTTTACTAATGAATGGACCGTTTAGTATAGTAATCGCTCACCATGGAGAAATGATAGGTTTAACAGACAGAATAAAACTACGTCCGCTTGTTGCAGGCCAAAAAGGAGACACAGTATTTTTATCCTCTGAAGAAGCGGCAATACGTTTAGTTTCACCCCAACTTGACAGATTCTGGTGTCCTCGGGGTGGAGAACCTGTAGTTGCTAGATTGAAAAATGCCGCTAAAGAGGAGACCTAAATGAAAACCTACGTTATACCAGAATACTTGGTTGAACGTGATCCAAAACGTTGCATTCGATGTAAAGCATGTGTTAACCAATGTACATATGACACACACTACTATGACTCAGAAACTAAATCAATATTATGCAAAGAAGAAAACTGCGTTAATTGTCAGCGTTGTGTAACATTCTGTCCCACCCATGCTATAACGATTCGAAAGAACCCCAACCTCAGCAGAGTAAACGCCAACTGGACTTTTGAAGCCATTCGAGATGTGAAAAAACAAGCTGAAAACGGAGCAGTCACACTGACAGGGATGGGATGTGATAAACCCTCGTTAACGTACTGGGATAGAATACTGCTAAATGCTAGTCAGGTTACAAATCCTTCAATTGATCCATTGCGTGAACCAATGGAGATTCGAACATACTTAGGTGCTAAACCTGACCAATTAGATTTAGAAGTGGAAAAAGGGGAGACCGTACTTAAAACAAAACTAACTCCACAGATCTGTCTTGACACCCCAATTATGTTTACAGCTATGTCATATGGAGCTGTTAGCTTAAACGTACATGAAGCTTTGGCACGTGCAGCAACAGAATGTGGCACCTACTTTAACACTGGCGAAGGCGGTTTAGATCAAAGTCTATACAAGTATGGTGACCATGCAATAGTCCAAGTAGCATCAGGCCGCTTTGGAGTACACCCAGGTTATCTTGATGCAGGAGTAGCTATTGAAATTAAGATTGGTCAGGGTGCAAAACCAGGCATTGGAGGTCACCTTCCAGGTGAAAAAGTCACCGCTCAAGTAGCTAAAACCCGAATGATTCCTCAGGGAAGCGATGCGCTTTCACCTGCACCCCAACATGATATATACTCAATTGAAGACCTACGCCAACTAATATACGCACTAAAAGAAGCAACAAACTACACCAAACCAGTATCAGTTAAAATTGCAGCGGTCCACAATTCAGCAGCGATAGCAAGTGGAATAGTTAGAGCAGGTGCAGACATAATCGTGATAGACGGCATTAAAGGAGCGACAGGAGCTGCTCCAAAAGTCATACGAGATAACGTAGGCATACCAATAGAGTTAGCACTAGCACATGTGGATCAGAGACTACGTGAAGAGGGAATAAGAAACCAAGCATCTATAGTTGCCTCAGGAGGTATCCGAAGCGCAGCAGACGTTGTAAAAGCCATAGCCTTGGGAGCTGACGCAGTATACATAGGAACAGCAGCTTTGATAGCTATGGGATGTACTGTCTGTCAACATTGCTATACAGGGAAATGTCCATGGGGTATTGCAACTAGCGATCCAGCTATAAGTAAAAGAGTAAACCCAGACAGTGCATCAAAAAGGCTGGTTAACCTGTTACATGGTTGGAGCTATGAAATTAAAGATATGATGGGTGGAATGGGTATAAACGCAATCGAAAGTTTACGTGGCAACCGACTTGCACTTCGTGGGGTTGGATTAACTGACACAGAACTTAAAATATTGGGTATAAAAATGGCAGGTTCATAAAAATGCAAGTACCAAAAAGAGTTCATACAGATGATATAGATCCGAAATATCAGAACCGTATAATTCAGGAAGGCAAAATCATCAAAATAGATGCTGCAGACATCTACTATAAAGAGCTAAACGCGTTACTCCGGGCTATTATACAAAGTAACGGAATTGAAAGAGTTGAGGTATACAACGTCTGCGGACAAAGATACATAGGAACAGACCTAAACACTGACATACAAATCGCAGTTTATGGTACCACTGGAAACGATCTGGGCGCATTCATGAACGGTCCACAAATACAAGTTTATGGTAATGCACAGGACGCAACAGGCAACACCATGAATGAAGGCCAAATAATAATCAACGGACACGCAGGCGACCTAACAGGACACTCTATGCGTGGGGGAAAAATTTTCGTAAAAGAATACGTTGGTTACCGTACAGGAATACATATGAAAGAATACCAAAAGAAAGTACCGACAATAGTCATTGGCGAAACTGCAGGGGATTTTCTAGCAGAATACATGGCAGGAGGCATAATTGTTGTATTAGGTTTAAACCTCAAAGAATGCGAAGAATGCAATGCCCGCTTTGTAGGCACAGGAATGCATGGAGGCGTCATCTATGAACGAAACAAAATCCTCAACCCGACCGAAGGAACAAAAACCATGCCAGTGAACAAGAAAGATATGCAAACACTCGAGAAACTGGTTAATCAATACTGTAGTCACTTTGGAGGAGACCCAAAAGCAATACTGTC
>JAAZBP010000159.1 GCA_012513715.1 Thermoproteota archaeon
CTGTTTAGGTATTGAATCTTCAGCAGACGATTTCGGGGTGGGTATTGCCACATTCGACGGAGAAATTCTAGCTAACAAATCAGACAGTTACATTCCAACTGAAGGTGGTATCCACCCAAGAGAAGCAGCTCATCATCATGCTTCAGTAGCTGATAAAGTGATTGCTGCGGCGCTTGAAAAATCAGGTGTAAAAACACGTGATCTAGGCATGATTGCGTTTTCTCAAGGACCAGGGTTAGGTCCTGCTTTACGGACTGGCGCCACTATTGCTCGAACATTAGCTTCATACCTTAACCTGCCCCTTATAGGCGTGAACCATTCCATAGCACATATTGAAATAGGTAAACTCAAAACAGGCATGAACGATCCGCTCACACTTTATGTTTCTGGCGGTAATACAATGGTCACTGCTTTTGAATCAGGACGATATCGTATTTTCGGTGAAACATTAGACATAGCACTTGGTAATTGTTTGGATGTTTTTGCTAGAGCAGCCGGACTTAGACATAAAAAAGGATTACCTTTAGGTGCTGCAATAGAACAATTAGCACTTAAAGGGACGGGACTTGTGAATTTACCATATGTAGTTAAAGGTATGGATATGTCACTTAGTGGTTTATTAACTGCTGCTACTGCGTTACTCCAGAAAGACGAGTATAGTCTGGAGGATTTATGTTACAGTTTGCAGGAACATGTATTTTCAATGGTTACAGAAGTTACAGAACGAGCATTAGCACACACAGAAAAAAAAGAAGTATTACTAACAGGCGGAGTTGCTGCAAACAAAAGGTTACAAGCTATGCTTAAAATAATATCAGAAGAGCATGATTCACAATTCAACGTTGTACCACTCGAATATGCAACAGACAACGGAGCCATGATTGCTTGGACAGGAACACTAGCATATCAACAGGGATTGACGACACCAATTGAGGAGAGTTCAGTGAAACTACGTTGGCGCGTAGACAAAGTTGATGTACCATGGATACAATAAATCAAGGTATTTTACTAAAAAAAGGCGCAGAAGCCAGTTTATACCTTATTGAATGGTATGGGCGTAAAGCAATTGTTAAAGTACGTGAACCAAAAAGGTATAGACCAGAAGCTTTGGATAATAGAATCCGTAGCTATCGGACAATACATGAACCCCAACTTATTCATGAAGCAAAATGTGCAGGCGTATCAACACCACTCATTTATATGGTAAATGTAGAAGAAGCGTCAATTGTTATGGAATACATAGAAGGTCCGCAAATCAAAAAACTTCTTAACACCACCAATAGAGAAAAACGGGAAATTTTATGTAATGAAATCGGCAAATCCGTAGCTCGACTTCACAACTATGGTTTAATTCATGGTGACCTAACCACGTCTAACATGATTAAATCTTTTCAAGACAAAATTGTGTTTGTCGACTTTGGCCTAGGTGAAAAGAATGGGGAATTAGAGGCAAAAGGCGTTGACTTACATTTGCTTAAAAGATCAATGCAGAGCACCCATTACCGGTTTTGGGAACAATGTTTTCAGAATGTTCTGAAGGGTTACACATCAGTTTTAGGTGTCAAAATATCTGAAAAAGTTTATGAGAAAATCAAGGAAATAGAAAAACGTGGACGTTATGTTGAAGAAAGAAGACAATAACTTATGGTTAACAGGCAAGGTTGTGTTCTTTGCAACTGGTAATATTAATAAATTCAAAGAGGCGCGCAGTATTCTTAGTAGCTATGGTATTGCATTGGGAATGATAAAACTGAAGGGTGATGAAATACAGAGTGAAAGTATACAAAAAATTGCTGAAAAAAGTGTTATTAATGCATACAAATGTTGCTACACGCCAATATTTGTTGAAGACGCTGGTTTATTTATTGACGCCTTGAAGGGATTTCCAGGTCCATACGCGGCATATGTATATAAAACAATCAGCAACAAAGGCATCTTGAAACTAATGGAAAACGAAAACTGTAGAAAAGCTAAATTTGAGTCAATAATATCCTTCTGTGACAGACGAACACAAGGTAAGCCACAAAGTTTTTCAGGTGAAATCCAAGGTGAAATCACTGTTTCTGAACGAACAGAACCGGACAAATCAGGCTTTGGCTTTGACCCTATTTTTCAACCTGAAGGCAGCCCAAAAACATTTGCAGAAATGACTATTGACGAAAAAAACTGTTATTCACATAGGTCAAGAGCTATTCGTAAATTTGCAGAATGGTATAAAAATAGAAG
>JAAZBP010000160.1 GCA_012513715.1 Thermoproteota archaeon
TATAGCTGTTTTTGATTAAATAGTTGTTTTTTCAGTACAAAAAATAGTTATAGCTATTTTAATAAGTATGGTGTTTAACGGTTTGTTGGAGAATAAAACTTTGCCGGAAAAAGTCCTAGTTACCTCTGCTTGGCCATACATTAACGTCACACCTCATCTAGGAAATCTTGTCGGGTCAGTTTTATCTGCAGATGTTACTGCACGATACTACAGACTAAAAGGCGCTGATACAGTAATGGTAAGTGGTTCAGACACACATGGAACACCCATAGAAGTAGAAGCAATCAAACAGGGTATAACACCTAAAGCTTTGACAGACTGTAACCATGCTAAAGTTGCTGAACTCTTTCGCTTATGGGGTGCATCTTTTGACAATTACACTAGCACCGAAAGTTCAGTTCACAAAGAATTCGTGCAGAAGACTCTGCTGGAAATAGAGAAGAACGGCTATATTTTCTCTCAAGACACACAAATGTTATACTGTGAAAATGATCAGAGGTTTTTACCTGACAGGTTTGTTGAAGGCAAATGTCCATATTGTGGATGCGAGAAGGCACGCGGAGACCAATGTGATCTTTGCGGTAAACTATTGGAGCCAACTTTACTGGTTGAGCCCTATTGTATACTATGTAAAACCAAGCCTACAGTAAAGACAACTCGTCATTGGTATATTGATCTTTCCAAACTTGCTACCCCGTTAACTCAATATCTGAAAGAAAACAAGCAGTTACCCGCTAGCGTTAAAAATTTTAGTCTCAACTGGGTTAAAGAGGGATTAAAACCCCGAGCAGTTACTCGAGATGTTGAATGGGGTATTCCGGCACCTTTTGAAGGAGCAGAAGGAAAAACCATCTATGTTTGGGTTGAAGCAGTTTTAGGGTACATCTCAGCTACAATTGAACAATTTGAACATACTGATAACCCAGATAGGTGGCGTGAATTTTGGCTAGATAAAAACACAAAAACGTTATATTTCGTTGGCAAAGACAACATCCCATTTCACACCATAATCTTACCCGCTTTACTATTAGCTTCAGGGCAAGGTTTCAATCTGCCCTGGAATGTTTCAGCAACTGAGTTTTTACAATTTAAAGGACAGAAAGCCTCGAAAAGCCAGCGGGTGGGAATCTGGATAGATGAAGCCTTAGAAATGTTTCCTGTTGACTACTGGCGTTTCTTCTTAATTGCTACTCGCCCTGAAAGCAAAGACACCAACTTCACTTGGGCATCTTTTTTAGATAAAATTAACGCTGACTTAAATGATACCTTTGGGAACTTTATACATCGTACCCTTTCGTTCATAAATAACAAGTTTGAGGGAAAAATTCCTTCTGCAACAAAACTTGAGGATACCGATGAGGCTATTTTATTTGCAGTTAAAGAGAAGGTTGCTCAGGCAGCAAAAGAAATAGAAGACGGGTGGCTTCAATCTGCAGCTAACACTTTGATTTCTATTAGCCGTATTGGAAATCAGTACTTGAATGATAAAGAACCTTGGAACCTTATGAAAACCGATAAAGAGAAAGCTGGAACAATATTTTATGTTGCAGCTCAAGTTGTAAAGGCAATCGTGGTAGTCTCTGAGCCTTTCATGCCTCAGACTGCAGAGAGGCTTTGGCAGTCCCTCAACTTACACGGCACTCTTAGTAGTTGTAGGTGGAGTGATGCTATAGTTTCAATTGAAAGCGGACATGAAATAGTTAAGCCACAGCCGCTTTTCCATAAAATAGAGGCTGACGAAGATAAACTGGACGAAATGTTAATGCAGGTTAGATCAAAAAAGACCACAAAATAGAGAGTAAAAGTGATGCGCATAAAAGCTGATCTTCACGTTCACACAACATATTCAAAGGATTCAGTAATAACACCTAAAGAACTTGTGTATTACGCCAAACAAAAAGGGTTAAACGCAGTAGCAGTAACAGACCATAATTATTTAGAAGGCGCTTATGAAATAGCTAAAAAAACTGATTTTTTAATAATTCCAGGTGTTGAAGTCTCAAGCAGCGATGGACACATAGTTGCCCTGAATGTCAAAGAGCTTATACCGCGTGGTTTTAGCGCTGCTGAAACCGTAGAGCTTATTCATAGAGCTGGAGGTGTAGCAATAGCTTGTCATCCGCATGTTTACTTTAAAGGATGCCTCAGAGATAAAGTCTGCTCGTCATTTGATGCTATAGAAGTTATTAATGCCCGGGCGTTTCCATTCAACAATAGTGTAAAGAAAGCTGAAGAAACCGCCCAACGTTTAGGATTATCCAAGGTAGCTGGAACAGATGCACATTATGGTCCTCAAATTGGTTACGCATATACTATTATTGAAACATTAGAACCAACTGTTGAGGCTATAGCTAAAGCGATAGTTGAAGGCAAGTGTCAAGCTTTCGGACAAGCTATCCCTGCTATAGTTAATATAAAGGACCAGTATACTCGATTAAAATACCGTCTAAAAAAATAGCCAATACTTAAAATATTATAGGTTAAACCTGAAAGTTAACATATCTAAGCAGATTTTTTTAGAGTCACGAACAGGATTAACTTTTGAGTTGCCCTTATTCTTTTCTTGCCAGTTTACAGGCACCTCCTGCACTGGAAACCCCAGTTTTTTGCACCGCACAATCATTTCTGTATCGAAAAAGTAACCGTCTGATTTGGAACTACACAAAATTACTTCTGCTAATTGACGGCTCATCATTTTAAAGCCGCATTGATGGTCACGTATTCCATCTAAAAATAGTAATCGCACCAAAATGTTGTAGGTTAAACTGAAAAGCGTTCTAGAAACACTACGTTCGACATGCGAGCCTTCAACATGTCTTGAACCGATAGCCATTCCCCCATTAGCTTTAACCACACTCAACAGTTTAGGTAAACAGGATAAGTCAGTAGCTAAGTCCACATCCATGAAAGCTAAAAATTTACCATTAGATGACGCTAGGGCGTTTTTAATTGCTTTTCCTTTGCCTAGACGGGTTGATGAATGTAACAGAACTATGTTAGGATTTGATTTACCCATCGTGGAGACTATTGCAGCTGTACAATCGCTGCTGCCGTCCTCTGAAACGATAATCTCGTATGAGTGTGTTATTGCTTTGACAGCCTTCTCCACTTCAAGTAGACAACGTTCAATCTGATGTGCCTCGTTGTATGCGGGCAACAGAATTGAAAGTTCTTTAGTTGGCTGTCTAATCTTCAACCGGGTTATAACCTGCCGTAAACTTTGAAGAACAAAATGTTTCTTTACCATAAATCACTTGTGTATATCGCTAATAAAACTGAGGGAGTTAAACACCACAAACTCTTTTTAGATGCTAAATGAATCATCATTCTAAAAAGAGGGGCTAATAATTACAGAAGCCAGCAAAAACAGCAAAGACTTTCAAGGAAGATTAATTGAAAGACACAAGTATCGACTGGCTTTATTTGTTTTTTTGATTGTTTTTAGTAGTGCAGCTGTTTACGCTTTGGGGTATATGTCTGTTCAGTGGGATGAGATGCCGCATCTTTTCGGCGGCACACTATTGAGTCGTATGCAAACATGGGACTACATGACCACTTATGCGTATTATCCGCCACTTTTCGATTTGGTAACTACTGCTTACTTTATTGTTTTCGGTGTCAACGAGGTTGCAGGTCGACTTGTAGCTGTAACTTTTTCTGTTTTAGCAATTTTGATTGTGTTTGAGTTTACTAAACGTATGCACGGAGAAAAAAAGGCTTTAGTCGCAAGTGTGTTTTTAGGTACAATGCCAGGGTTGCTTTGGCTTTCGAGAGTAACAATGCTGGAAACCATGCTCATATTCTTTTTCACTTTGGTAATGTTTACTTTTTATCAATGGCTTTCAAAAGACACAAGTAATAGGGCTTTGTTGTTTAGCGGTTTAGTTTTAGGTATAGGCATTTTGGCTAAATATCAAATTATTGTTTCAGCTTTAGCAATGCTTCTTTGCATATTGTTTCTGTCAAGAAAAAAACTGAAAATAAATTTCGCAAAGTTTTTTGTCATAATCATAATTGTTGTCTTAGTTGTTGCGCCATGGTTTTTTATGATATATCATTACAACGGGATAGAAAAGTTTGAAACTATACTTTATGTTATGGGTGAAGGAGGACAAGACAGACCAGCATACAGTAACAGATTCCAGCCTATACCAGTTTTTTATTTAGTTGAAATGACTTGGCCATTTAACGATATTCCCGTTCACCCGATATCGTTGCCAATATTTATTTTGGGCCTATGTGGATTAGGATTATTTGCATATCGTAGAAATAGACAAGACATCTTTTTACTTACATGGTTCTTGGTAGTCTACGTATTTTTCACGGTCATACCAAACAGGCAGTGGCGTTATGTTACACCGCTTTTTCCCATTCTTGCTATTGCTGCAGCTAATTTTGTAATGTTTCTCTATGGAAAAGTAGAACGTTGGAAACCAAAAGAGGTGGGCATAAAAGCTATACGGCTAAAAAAGATAGCATCTGTAACATTTATATTAATAATAACTTTTGCAGTTGCTTATAGTTGCCATGATGCATATCAGATGACTGCCCGAGATCAAATTCACATTCCAATCCAAGAAGCAACAAACTACCTCATAGATAACTTATCAGAAAACCAGTCTGCAGTTATTGTATGTGCATATAACCTGTTGAATCAAGACATGTTCCGTTTCTATTTGCCAGCTCGCATGTCAAGTCAACAGATATGGCAGTATCCAGAGTTAGCTGTAGATGCCTTCACACCTAACTTTAGTATATCAGAGTTTGTTGACTTGTGTGTTGAGAGAAATGTGAAATATATTGTTCTTTATGATTATGGAATTCACACTGAATTCTTTAACACCACATTAGATTACACACAGGTTAGAAGTATGATTGCAGAAACAGGAAGATTTGGTGATTCACTAGACCAGCCCTTCTGGGGGGAATACAACGGCTGGATGGGCTATAGAATCTTTTTAGTCCGATTTTTAGGTTGAAGTTACTGGGTTTCTAATAGTTCAAAGCCTGTCTCTTTATTTTTGACTCTTTTAGCTGAGCCTCCAGTCATCTCCAGTATGACTACTTCGCCTATTTGCCAAATGTTTACACCCATTCGTACGCATCCTGTGACTGCATTGTTTTTTCTGCCAAAGCTTGCATGCATATGTAACTTGGGCGTATCTGTTTCATCAACAAATATTGTACCTAAACCGCAACCTTCATGGACACCTTGAAGTAGGGTAATCATTGGATTAGGCGGCATAATTTTGCCATCTTCAGGTCCAACTACAACTTTGCTTTTTTCTTCTGCGCCGCCTAAAAAGAAGCACATTGCATTTTTAATTTGTTTTTTTACTGCAAATGCTTCTATGACTTCGTGTAGACATTCGTTTTGGTGAAGTCTAAGAACAAAAATCCGACCTATTTTAGCTTCAGTGTAATCCAAGTTTATTCGTCTCTTTCTTGTAAAACGGATAATAGACTAATATAAAAGACTTCAACTGTAATTAGATAGAACATAGAGTAGCAAAAGTTGGGGTATAGTCAGTTCTATTTTGAATTTATTAGATTTTTTTCTCTTTTATTAAAAAGCATAGAATAAACCTAACTTCAAGTATGCTATCCTGATTTGGCCAATATAATATGTTTATTTGAAAGTAGTGGAAATTACAATTTATTAAAATTAAAAAAAAAGTTGTTATCCAAAAAAACTGGTTAACTGTTTTTGTTGTTGTTCTTCTTTTGTGAACCCAGCAACTCTTACACCTACACGCCGTATTTCAAGTTGGGATTCAGATAGGAATTTTTCAAACAGAATCTTGACATTTCTTTTTATAGTCTCTTTATCTTTTGCAGGTTGATCTAAACTTATGGATCGACTTTTACTGGTTAAATCGACATTGACTACATAAATCGACACTTGTTTGAAATTCAACCTTTTTTCCGACACTTCTTTGTAGACAATTTCAGTTAGTTCATCAGTTTTTTGTAATATAACCGACAGATCACGAGTATCTTGTTTTAGCGTGCCGATTTTACTTATTGATTCTTGTTCGCCTTGTTCTCTTACTGGATCATTATCTATTGCGTTGGCTGCATTATGAAAGTATATGCCTAATACTTTCCCAAATAATTCTAGTAGCCTCTGAACGTCGTATTTAGCGAGGTCACTGATTGTGTTTATTCCTAGTTGTTCCATGCGTAAAGAAGTTTTTTTTCCTACGCCCAAAAGGCGGGTTACAGGTAGAGGTGCCAAGAAGTTTTTTGCTTCATCAGGTTTGACAATAGTTAATCCATCAGGTTTTTGGATATCACAAGCAATCTTTGCCACTAATTTATTAGGTCCAATACCGATCGAAAGGGATATGCCAACTTGTTTTTTTATGTTGTTTTTAATTTTTTGGGCATATCCTCTTGCTTTTTCAAAGTCGCTGTCCACCTGTGCTGTAACATCCAAGTATGCTTCGTCGATGCTAACCTGTTCAACTACATCAGAATAATTGTGGAAAAGCTGCATTATTCTTTCGCTAATTTGGTCGTAATATTCGTGATCAACAGGAAAAAATACAGCGTCTGTGCCTTCAAGTTTCCGCTTTGCAAGATACAAAGGTAAACCTGATTTGACACCATATTTACGTGCTATATAGTTACTTGTGCTTACAGCTCCGCTGTCTTCTGTACGACCTGAATATACTCCAACAACCACAGGTTTATCTTTAATTGAGGGGTTACGTAATTCTTCGCATTGCGCAAAGAAATAGTCAAAGTCAGCTAGAAATATAACACGTATCTGCATTTTTTACTCTCCATCTAGTTTAGGCAGAAGCCACGACCCGTCACATGATGCAGTGTTTAATTGTGGGAACCCTTCTCGGCAGACCCCGAACTGCATTCCACAAACTATAGCATCTTCGCGTATGCTCTTTAGGATTCTGTACCTATACTCTTTAGGTAAAAGAGTACTCCCGCCGACTCTTTCGCCTTGCTGAAAATAAAGTGGCTTAATTTTCTCCATAACCTGCGGCAAAGCCTGAGTTAGCTTATGCCAGTTATCTGGTTTTGCCTTGTAAGTAGAAGAGGTTATATGTTTAACACCTATGCTCGCCAGTGTTGCCATTAGTCTTTTTGGGTTATCGTTTAAATTTGGAATTATTGGATCTATACGTACTGAAACTGGAATTCCAGAGTTAATTAGGTCTTGTGTTGCTTTAATCCGCTGCGAAGGCAATGGAGCAAAAGGCTCAATAATTTTAGCCAAGCTATCATCGTCAGTAGTTATTGTTAAGGCCACAGTTGCTGGTACTTTACTTAGTAAATCATCATCGCGTGCCACAACATTACTTTTAGTGATTATCTGTATTCTGCAGTTGCTTTCCACCAAAATTTCTAAACATCGCCTAGTTAATCCTTCAGAGGTTTCAATTCGAGGATAAGGATCAGATGAGTTAGCAATTGAGACTGTTTCACCGTTAAGTTTAGCTGCTTCTCGTCTAAGTGTTAGAAGCAGGTCCTTCTTGAGGCGACAATCTTTGAAGTTCGGTATATAACTTGACGCATAACAATAGATGCATTGATGGTCGCATCCAGTGTAAGGGTTAAAGGTTAGTTTAGGAGGGCAGGTGCATAGGCCTGAACGCCAAGGGTCAAATTTTGAAATCAGCGGCACCTATTTTCACTAACCAATAATAGAGAAGTAACAGGACAAAAACCATTCGCTTTGAAACAAAATTTTAGTCAAGAAACCTTGACTGAAAAACTTATATGCAGTCTTCTTCAGGGTACTAAACTTGAAAAACCCGAGAGAGAAAATATGAGAAAAGTCACGGCGCTGATTCTGGTTTTGGGTCTTTTGATTCCATCAACTGGAGGGTTACTGCTTGATTCTGTAACAGCAAATCCCAGCGTCTATTTGCCTTATATTACCATAAAAAGCGATGGCAACATAGAACCTGAAACAGAA
>JAAZBP010000161.1 GCA_012513715.1 Thermoproteota archaeon
AAAAAGAATCTTTTAAGGCTTCAAAAAAATTGCAGCGAGAAATGTGTAAGAATGTCCGAAAATAAACCTGAATGGCCAGAATCCGGAGACTTAGTGATCGCTACAATAGAGAGTGTTATGGATTATGGAGCATACGCAAACCTCGATGAATATAGCCGACGAGGGTTCCTTCATATTTCGGAAATTTCAAGTGCCCGAATAAGAAACATTCGCGATTTTGTTAGAGAAAACCAAAAAATGGTTCTCAAAGTAGTTCGCATTAATTTAGAAAAAGGCCACATTGATCTTTCTCTCAGACGTGTCACTAAACGTGAGAGAATAGAAAAAATAAAGTCTTGGAAGAAAGAACGCAAAGGCGAGGCCTTATTACATGCTGTAGCTGAGAAAGTCGGTTTACCTGACGATCAAATCTATCAGACTGTAGGTCAACCTCTTGAGGAAAAATTTGGTTTGTATGAAGGTTTTGAGAAAACTGTAAAAGAAGGAACAGATTCTCTTATCAAATTAGGTATACCTGAGGACATTGTTAAAGTAATAGCTCAAGTTGCAGAAGAACGCATAAAAATTAAAATGGTTAAAGTTAGAGGCGTTCTTGAAATCCGTTGTATGAAACCAAATGGCATCAAATGCATTAAAAATGCATTCAAGGCTGGTATGGACTCACAAAAGGCCAAAGACGTAAAAGTTGAGTTTCCAGTACTTGCAGCGCCAAAATATAGTCTAGAAGTATCAGCGGATAATTGGAAACGAGCCGAGGATATTCTGAACAAAGTAAGCGATAACATAATCTCAAATATCACTAAAGCTGGCGGTCAAGGCTCTTTTAAGCGAGAAAAATAAACCACAGGATACTTAAAGACTGAGAAATTTTTAATTCTTCTCTTTTAACTTTTAGTTTACCCTTATGATAATATTAAGGGACCTGATTGCATTTTTCTTTAACCCTATCTATTATTTGTAATAAAAATTATTTTGCTATTATTCTATGCCAGTAAGACTTTGAATATTCCTAAGGCGATTCCTAGATATGCTGTTGCTACCAAAATAATTGCACACAACAAGGCTGGGAGAAGCCTTGTAGGTTTAATGCATAATAATCTTCCAACTATCGCAAGTTGTATCGGTGAGAGGATCACAACACCCATTATTATACCAATCCACCCATACTTGTCAATGAGTTTTTGTCCTCTGGCAAGTCTTTTTTCTAGCCAGGTTTTGAGACCCTTTTTCCATTCTAGTAATCTATCAATTATGCTTACTACAAAGATTATCGAAACAAAATTCAATATTATAGTAGCCGGGTAAACCAGCATCGGATCGTAACCTACTCCTATCCCATATAGTATTCCCATACCGCATTCAAGCACCACAGACAAAATTATAAAAATCAATAGTTCATACACTTAATATCCAACAGACTATGGACTATACTCGGACTAATATTATTTTTTTTGGTTAAAAAAACTTAAAATCAGTTTTAGAAAAATATTTTCTGTTTGGGTGTTACATAGTGTTGTATTGAAAAATCAAGTTTTAAGAATTTAATTCCCAATATTTTGTAGCTAAGAAAAAATGTCCGTATTTGTGTTGGTTTTTTATTTTTTTTGTAAAATTCTTTTAATAAGGCATCTCCCAATACTCTGAAGTTTAAAATATAGGCAAAGAACTGTTAATGTTGATTCAGGAACTTATTGTTGAGAACTTCATGAGTTACGAATACGCTAGGGTACCCTTTAAAAAAGGTGTTAACGTAATTGGGGGACCCAACGGAGCCGGCAAATCTTCGCTGTTACTTGCTATTTCTGTTGGTTTAGGTCAAACCTATACTGAGCGTTCCCGAAAACTAAGTGATTTGATTCGGTGGGGACAAGATCAAGCCCGTGTCACGCTAATTTTGGATAACAGTAAACTGGGTGCTAGACGTCCAGAGCCAAAATACCAGAAAGACCAACTTTTTTTGACCCGTGTCCTACGAAAAGATGGTAAATACTGGTTTGAACTTGAAAATCGAGCTGCTGGAAAACAGGATGTAGAACGCTTGTTAGGTAAATTCGGCGTTGACCCTAATAATATGTTGATAATTATGCATCAGAACATGGTGGAGCAATTTAGTGTTTTAAGTAATGTGGATAAATTGCGTATGGTTGAAGAAGCAGTGGGTTTGGAGCCTTTCCGTAACAATGTTGTACAAGCTAAAACTAAACTAACACGTATTCTAACTCAAGAAGAATCAGTTGGTAAGCTACTTGATCAAGCCAAGCAAACATTGAATTACTGGCGGCAGCAATATGAGAAATTTCAAGAAAAAAAGCAGCTTAAACTTAAGAGGGACTTTCTAAATCGTGAACTGTCTTGGGCTGAAGTAGAACGCCGTGAAGTAATCGTAAAAAATCTGCAAACGAATATTCAAAAAAGTCAACGTGCATTAAGCAAGATTGAAGCTGAACGTCAAGCTGTATTAGATGATTTAAACAGTAAAAGCAAGCATCAACAAAAACTTAAAGCTGAAACCAAAGACTCTTTTGATCAACGCTTAATTTTAGAACGTGAAGTAGCAAAGAATCAAACTATAATAGAGTTACTTGATCAATTTTATTTGGAAACGCAAGTTATAGAAACAACCATAGCTAAGGACAAGTTGAAGCTACTTAGAAGTGAAAACCTGAAAGAACTAACCAAAACCTCCAGAAATAATATTCAAAAAGCAGTTGCACAGATTAAAGAAAATCAAACTAACCTCAGCGACCTTGAAGAATTACTTGATAAAATTTCAATCGATATCTCAAAACAACATGTAAACCTGTCACTATTAGATTTTAAACATACCCAGGCAGTTAACGAATTAAATGCAGTTGAAAAATCGTTGAAGGAATCTGAACAAAACCTAGATGTTTCAGTAGCTAAAGCTGAGCAACTGGGTGCTCGCGTAGCTGTACTTAAAAGTGCAAGTGAACTCCAAGCGGAAATAAGCTTAACTGACGGACACTTAGCAGCATTATCAAATGTATCAGAGGAAATCGAACAGCAATACATGTCATATTCAAAACTGTATCTCGAGCTTAAAGAAAAAGCTCAGTTAGTTGCTGAGAATCGCGAGAAAACCCTCGAAGAGGTCAAGACTAGAATACAAGCTTGGCGTACAGTAATGGAGCAGTTGCTTAGTCGCGTAAACTTAGAGTACCAGCGGATAATGAATCAAACCTTAGCTACAGGCGAAGTATTACTTTCAAACTCAAATGATATTGAAACAGCAGGCCTAGAAATTTATGTTGGATTCAAAGGCAGCAAACCAGTAGCTTTGGATGCTTACACGCAGAGCGGCGGAGAACGAACCACTGCAACTATGGGTTTTCTTTTAGCGCTGCAACAGCATGTTCGTTCACCTTTCCGAGCTGTTGACGAATATGACATTCACATGGACCCAAAAAACAGAGAGATGATTGCTAAAGTTTTAGTTTCAATGATTAAAGACGCAAATTCACAATACATCGTGATTACACCTAGCCAGATAACTTTTGCACAGCAAGATGCTAACGTTATAACTGTTCAGAATTTAGAAGGGAAATCTTTAGTGCGTGAGGTAGCTTGATGTCGTATTCCAAGATGGAAAAAAAGTCAGGTAAAGAAAGGCTCGAACACATAATTAACGTCTGCACTGATATAGAGAACAAAACTACTGATCCCTTCACATTAAACGTCGATGACATAATCAGCGTTGTAAAGGAGTATTTTCCACATTGGGAACAACCCGAGGAATTGAAACTTGATGCTGAAGCACTTCACCATTTAGCATCAGTAATTAAACTTCAGAGTGAATGGGTCAAGCAACGTTCATCTTCGCTATACACTGACCCCTTCTTATTAGAAGAAAAAATAAAAAAAACCAGCAAACAAGACATGATATCTGTCTTCTTGTCAGCTTGGAACCCCATAGTTGAATTTGAACAATTAAGCCTCCAAAACATCGCTCAGAGTCTCTTATATTGGGATACTCTGCCTCCTCTGAGTGGCCGCTGGAAAAAAATAGATGTATCAGAGACTTCTATGGGGTCAGTTAGCCGAGAAGAAATGGTTAAAGAGCGAATATTAAGCAATAAAGAGTTCGCGGATGAACTAACAGCTTACTGGCTTGAATTGAAAACAAAAACAGCTAAAAAAGGAATCGACAATAAAATTGACTATTGGGATTTTATAGGCGCAGAAACCTATGAGGAAACAGTGCAAAATGCTTTTTTAACAAGTTTCCTTGTAACTTATGGTTATGCAACTTTAGAAATTGACCGTTTAGAAGAAACAATATTTATTTTGCCTTTTAATGAACCTCGCATTGAAGCTTTAACTGTTCAGTCCACATCAGTTCCGATAGCTATTTCATTTGAAGACTGGCAAAAATGGAAAAGAGGAAAACAAGTATGAGTACAAAAAGAAAAGGTGCCTACGCAGGTAAAATCAAGAAGGCAACTCAGATGCTATTTTATAAACATCATCAGCGACCTGGTGTAAAAGGCTGGGAACTGCACAAAGCTATAGGTTCAGACTACCCAAAAGTTCTTGACGTGTTAGGTGACTACCTCAAACCTCTTGATTTAGAGGTTAAAACTGTTTTTGAAGAGGAAAAAACACCTGATAAACCAACAATTGAAGAACTTGATAAGGCAAGATTTTTTGTAGCTTTGAGTTCTGTAGAAACAAAGGATAGGCTGATGGGTTGGCGTGTTGATGACTTAGCAGGGTTAGCTATAACAATCAGTTACATCGCCAGCCAGAAAGGTCAAGCATCACGCAAAGACGTTGAAAAACTGTTATCAGAGAAAATACCCAACTGGAAGGTTAACTTAAATCTTGAACGCTACATACGTTATGGATACCTAATGCAAGACGACAAGAATCAGCTATTTCTGGATTGGCGCACAAGAGCTGAAGTAGACCAGAAAAAATTAATCGAATTGTTACTATCAGCAGAGAATAAACAACCCAACTCAGAGCACTACCAAGAAACTAACGAATTACCTATCGACGAAGACGACACTCCCTAATTTTTGAAGATCAATTGTAATAAAATTTTTAGCCATCTTTTTAGTATCTACTACTTTTAAACCTGAATAGGTTTTATAATACTTTTATTTCTCAAATTGCTTATTCAAAATTTTTAACAAGTTTTATACTCTAATCTATACAATACATTTACCGTTGATAGGTAATGGCTAGCTCTGAAGAAGAAATTTACTCGATAATGTTCACTTCACTGAAGCATCCTGTGCGAAGAAGAATTCTAAGGATGTTAAACGAAAAACCTCTTACTTTTATGGAGCTGGTAGAAAACATTGGTGTTTCAAGTTCACATTTGACTTACCACTTAGAAAATCTCGGTGAACTAATTTTTAAAATGGATAACGGCCGATACAAATT
>JAAZBP010000162.1 GCA_012513715.1 Thermoproteota archaeon
CAAACAATTATCCATGTGTTATAAAGTCGAGAGGAAAACAAATGACACTGGAAACCAATAAAATTTTAGGCGGTTTAGGTGCAATACTATTATTCATAAGTGCATTGCCAATCAGCAGTTTTATGGGTGTTCTAGGACTTATCGGTGCAGTTCTGATACTAGTTAGCCTTTACGGTTTAGCCGGTTATTATAAAGAACCTAAAATCTTCAGAAATGCTTTATACGGAATCATAACTGGCATAATAGGTGTAGTTATAGCGGCAATAGTCATTTTTGTACTACTTTGGGCAAGCATGCAAACATTAATGTACCAACTTTATCCAAACTGGGACGGCAATCCCGCTTCCCTTTCAGGATTTGTACCCGATGCAAGCGCCATTCAAAATATGGATATTAACACAATACTTGCACTATTAGTGGGCTTTTTAGGTATATTGGTAATCATCTGGATTTCAGCAATAATCGCATCGATATTTGTACGACGTTCTTTAGGGTATCTTTCTGATAAATCTAGTGTAGGACTATTTAGAACAGCTGGTCTCTTGTTTCTCATAGGAGCTTGCTTAACAATTGTTTTTATAGGCATAATTTTGATTTGGATTGCCGTATTGTTATTGGCAATAGCTTTTCTCCAGCTTAAATCAACAGAATACGTTAATTATCCGCCACCACCAGCATATTAAATCGCCTTTTTCTTTCTTCTTTTTTTTATTATGCACTTTGTTATGTGTTTTGTTGATGCTTTCGTATACAATAATCGTATCTAACGATGTCTTGACTTTGTCTCATTTTTTATCGAATTTATTTTCAATGATTTTTAATTACGTATAATTGTAATCCAATCACTAAACTATTGAAAAATTTCCTTTTATACAAATTATCGAAGGTTTTATTTTATCTTTATCCCAATTAAGGTGTATAAAAAACAATTGAGCTACTGATTTATATGTTTCAAAAACATAGCCATCAGCTCTTCAGCAAACATTATCCGCTAATAGCGGTATTGTTAGGCTTTTTTCTCATCGCTATTTCTATGGGTCCCTATGAAACTCTTGACACAGAATTAGAATATAATACCACACGAGGCGTTTTACGATGGGGATTTCCCTATTTAGACAGACACGGAGAGCCATATACAGATAGCTATGGTGACTTATTCAATATACCGCCTTTGGGTTTTTACACTCAAGCTTTAATCTTTAAGCTCTTTGGTGAAAATTTGACTAATGGTGTTTTTTTAGTTACCATATTCGGTTTGGGTATTGCTGTGATGATATATAAATTGGGAAAATTATTCTATAATGAATCAGCAGGTATTTTTGCAGCTGCTTTTTTTGCTTTAACTCCTTGGGCGCTTATACTTACTCGGGCGTTACTTGTTGATACACAATGTTTGTTGTTAAGTCTAATCTATCTATACATTGGCATTTTGGCCATAAAAAACAATTCAGTTAAGCTAGCTTTAATATCCGGCATCTTTTTTGGGGCATCTTTCTTAACTAAGCAATATGCTGTTTTTATGTTGATTCCGCTTTTGTTTTTTTATATACTCCACAGACCTAAAAATTTTAAAACAATCTGCTACCAAGTAGTTCTCTTTTGTTTACCGGTCCTTATATTTAGCCTATTATGGTATCAACTCATAATTGGTCAGGACCTTTTCTATTTACTTCAACATAATGACTTTAAAGACTATAATTTCCCAAATGTGATTCCAACATATTCTTTTGTTCCCTACTTTCTAGTAAACTATGGTTTAGGGTTATTCTTTTGTGTAGCAGTGGTTTTATCTTTATTTATAACGGTGTTCTTCTGGAAACGCTTACCTCGTGATTCTATTTTTTCCGACTTAGTTTGTATCGTAACGATTTTGTTTATGGTTGGTTTAGTACTTTATTTAGCTGTAAATCTAAATTTGAAAGCTCCATACACAAGTTCTATCAAGTATCTTTACCACTCTTTGCCTTTCTTCAGTTTATTAGCTGGTTCATTAATCATAAAAAGCAAGATTCTGCTTGAAACAGCTAAAAAAGCTGTACACGGTATCAATCATGTATTATGCTGTTTAGGTCTTGCTGCTTTAATATTGTTAATTTTTACAGTTTTTTCAAATATGATTACAATACGTGAGCTTACTCAATTTTCATATTTGATTTTTAGAGTTCAGCCTGGTCTAGATGTAGGTTATTCTTTTTATGTAAATACATCAATGAATGGAAGTGTTGTGTTGTTGATAATTCAGATCGTAGGTTTTTTGCTTATATTGTCAGTGTTACTTTTGATAAGCCAGAAAAGTGTTAGCTGCTTTTATAGAGAGAAGAAGAAAAAAAACAGATAATGCGCTATTGGAGTAATTTTTTTCTTCTTTTTAAGCTTAATTCTAGCGATTTGTATGTGTTCTATCTAGAAATAGCCTTACACTTTCTGTTTTAGGTATATTTCGGCTGGAGTTAAATAGCCTATCCCTTCGTGAGGCCTTGTGTAGTTGTAGTAACGTATAAAGCTCCAGTGTTCCCTGAACA
>JAAZBP010000016.1 GCA_012513715.1 Thermoproteota archaeon
AAGTATAGACTAAATTAATTATAAGAACCTGTTTTTCGCAGTTTTGTTAAATGTAAGGTTATGAAAAGTGTTAATTAATTTTTTGAAAAAGATTCAATGTAAAAAGGTGATTTTAATGTGTACTGGAATAAGAAAAGTGGTAAGTGGGAAATTAATGGATTTCGAAAGTTTTAAACAGTTAAACTATAACCTAGGTATTAAGTGATGAGTTTGAGCGTCGACATAAAAAAAGATCATAAATGCTATGTTTGTGGTCGAACTGAAAAAGAGTTTTTTTCTCACTTGGATTCCAAAATTTATGATAAAGAAATTGCAGAACTCAAGTCATCAATTCAGCAACTCTATAAAGAGTTAACATCAGATGTCAAATCATTATTTGAAATGATAAAAGATTATGATTCTTCAAAGAGTATAAAGGATCTTATAGTTGAGAGAGAAGCAGCTGCAAAATTGTTATACACATATTTAAACGAAAGCAAAGCTAGCTGTTCTTTTGAAGATGTAGAATTAGGTAAAATAAAAGAGGCAATCTCATCATCTTTAAAGGAATTATATGCTGACAAGTTTCCGAACCTGATTAAAGTAGATAAGTCAATTCATAAAAAAGAGGAAAAACTTGCAGCGTTAACTCAGAAAAAAGAGGCAATAGAATACTTAATCAATCACCCGAATTTCAAGGCTTATGAAACAATAATTAAACGAGTTGGAAAAGAGGGAATACCCATTAAATACAGATTGTGCCCTGTTTGCTCTGACCTCAGCGTTAGATATCTTCAATCCATTCAAAGTGACGAGGACTGGGAATGGGTGTGCTAGATAACTGGAATTAACAAAGAAGGAACACTGCCAAAATATAAATAAAAAATTTTCATTTTTCCATTTTTCGAAGTCTAAAGATAATTCCAGTTAAAAACAACTTAGTCGATGATAAAAAAACCGTGTATTTACCTTCAGAGTTTAATTTTTAAACAAAACACTAATAAATGAAGTATGTAATCCATATTTTTCGACATTATATGATACCAAAATACTTCTTTCTAACAAAAGGAGTTGGCAAACACAAAGAACAGCTCCAATCATTTGAATTAGCCCTAAGAGATGCAGGAATACAACACTGCAACCTAGTGAGTGTATCCAGTATCGTTCCACCTGGCTGCGAACAGTTAACACGCGAAAAAGGCTTAAATATGATTCATCCAGGCGAAATAACTTTTGTGGTTATAGCTAGGAACGCTACTAATGAACCTCATAGGTTGGTTGCTTCGTCTATTGGTGTTGCTATTCCCTCTGGTAAAAAACAGTACGGATATCTAAGTGAGCATCACTCATTTGGTCAGACTGATGAAGCAGCAGGAGACTACGCAGAAGATTTAGCAGCAACAATGTTGGCTACCACTATGGGTATACAGTTTGATCCTGAAACCGCATGGGATGAACGTAAACAACTCTTTAAAACTACTGGGCTTATAATTAAAACAGCAAACATAACACAATCCGCAGCAGGAGAAAAAAACGGACTCTGGACAACAACAATAGCAGCATCAGTATTCATACCACCAGAGAATTGTAAAAACGAGTAAAAAATATACTTAAACAAGCCCTCAGCTTCTCTCTTGTAACCTGTTTTTAGGCAGGTACACTATTTTTTTGCACTGATAATAAAATCAGTTTTTCCTATCAAACCTAAACAACATTTACGGATCAGTGAATCAAAAAAAATGCGCTTTTAAGTTAAAAGAACATATTTTGGCGCTTTATTTGAAGAAAGACTCTAATTTGGAGTTTTCAGCTTTTTTAAGTGCTAAAGCACAGTCTTTTGGATCTAAAGCTTTAAACTCTAACCCCATAGATACAAGCAATCTTTGCACGTCTTTTGCTAAACTAGGGGCCACTAATACAGCCCTGACTTCACGGTTGACTTTGGCTTTAATCGGTTCAATATACTTTGCCAATTGCAGAACTGCATCTTTAGAGGCTGCTTTGCGTTTAACTTCAATTATTACAAGTTTGCCGTCTTGGTCTTCTCCATAAATATCTACAAATCCGGGTTCAACTTTTTTTTCCCAGCTTATGGGTTTGAATCCTTCCTCAAATAGTTGAGGCTTTAAGAGTATTGCACGGTGCATGTCGTCTTCGCTTGCATGTAAAAGAAAGTCACCTGAATCCTTCAGGTTAACAGCTGAAGCCATGATAATATCAGTGAAGGTAACTTTCACGGTTTCTCGAGGTTTTTGCCTTACACCAGAAATGTTCAGTTTGTCTTTAGTAAATTCAACATGGAAAATACATCCTGAGGGCTGCCAATTTACAGGTTCATAACCAGTAGGTCTATGTACCAACAATGAACCATCTGATTTTATTATGAGTAAACGTTCACCAGACTCTAATGTGGAGTTTGCTCTTCCATCATAGTGCACGTAACATTTTCCTGCGACTATGAGGGTTTTTCTTTGCAGAAAGGCTTTTTCAATTAAAACTGCAGCTTCCTCTAAGTTTGGTTCAGTTAATATTGCAAGTTTATTATCAGTTTTTTTCAAATTGTCTTCAGCCAAGTATTTTAGGTAGAGCCTTAGTACATAAAATTTCTTGACGGACCCATCTATTATGGCTTGGAAAGATAAACGTAAAGTGATGCATCGATATGACGTTACCGCAGAAATATACGATGAACGCTATGCTGAGGAGCAAAAAAGGAAGTATAAAAAAGCATTAGAAAACAGTGACTTATCAGCTATTTCAGTTTTGGATGCTGGCTGCGGTTCAGGGTTATTCTTGGGACAAATTAAAGTTAAAACTAAAACACTTGTTGGGATAGACATTTCGCACAAAGCTCTTCTTAAAGCTAAAGAGCAAATAAGAAACATAGAGAATAGCTATATCATACAAGCTGACATTGACAATTTACCCTTCAAACAAAACACATTTGAAACAGTCTTCGGATTTACAGTTCTGCACAATCTGCCTAAACCAGTTAAGACATTGAATGAACTGAAACGTGTTGCCAAAGCTGACGGAAAAGTTGTAGTGACTGGATTGAAAAAGGCTTTCCAGCTAGATAAATTTCTGGATATACTTGAAACCTCAGGTTTTGAGGTTACAGGTTTTGTGGATGATGAATCGTTAAATTGTTACGTCGCAACTTTAACCGCTAAGCATCTGCACATCAACTACCTCACCAGTGTCAGCGTATAAACCTACAGCAGCCATGTTTATGCCTCCTGCATAGGTTTTATCTAAATGTAGAACTACGTACCAGTATGGGACAAGAGCCACTGATTCACCTCTTGGATGAGGCAGAAGCTCAACAGAAACAGGATTTTCATGAGTGTTAAAACCAGTGATTTGTGTTCCATCGATAGCCCAAGTTAAAGATTTAAGGTGACTTCTAGCAGCCAAAACAGCTTGATCTTGATTGATGTTTAAGTTAGTATTAGCTACTGTAAATAAAAAGTAACCATCGGTTAGAGCAGTTAACACCCGATTTTCAAATGTCATACGAAGACTTTTTGAGTTAAAATCTATCCCTTTTTCAGTATGCATCCAAAGAAACTCTGCGTTGGCACCGGATAGTGTAATTTGGAGTTTCATGTTTCCCTCTGTTACTGTTGTACTTTGGGTTTGGTTTACTTTTATAAGTAAATTCTCCATCTGTTCTAAGTAAGCATCACCTGAATAAGATTTGTATCGGGTCAAAGCGTCTTTTGCAGCGTCTAAGATACTGCTTGGTGGGTTCTGATTCATTATTGGAGTGCTTTCTATGGCTATAAGTTGGTAACGAGAAAGATGATTGTTCCGGAATCTGAAACTTGCGTCAAGGCTGCCTCCGGCTCCGATAAGAGAATACTTCAAGATTTCTTCGGTAACATCAAAATCAGTACGGTACTCCAAAGTGTTACTGAGAAGAGAAACCCTATATTTTGAAATATCAAGGTTAACTACGTCACGGAGCAACCTTGTAACTTTATCGGTGCCTACACCCCAAGACCTAAGCTGCAGATTTTCAGCTTCCAAACTGCTCTGTTTATCTGAAAGCTCGTTTAATGCAAAAAATTGGATAGCAGAAAGAGAGGATAAAACTAAAAGAGCAACCAGTAACCCAGCAAAAACAGCCTTCCATTTGAACGATAGCTTTTTCAGACGTTTAGGTTCAAGATCAGATGCTTCCTCGACACCCTTCATAGCACTTATGGTTGCTTTCCCGAAACTAGACAATTTGTATCGGCCGTTATCCATTTTAAAAATTAGTTCACCGAGATTTTCTAAGTGGTAAGTCAAATGTGAACTTGAAACACCAATGTTTTCTACCAGCTCCATAAAAGTAAGAGGTTTTTCGTTTA
>JAAZBP010000163.1 GCA_012513715.1 Thermoproteota archaeon
GTAAGTTAAAGTTTTTTAATAACAAAACATGAATAAACAAATCTCAATTTCTAATTGTATCAATCCAAAAAAAGGAAGGGGAAATTTTTAAAGGAATAACAAACGCGGTTTTTAATCGGTTGTAAACAGTGATTCATCGAGTTCTGGGTTTGTTGCAATGCAAGTGATAACATATGAAGCATCATCTGTACTGTAAGACACGTCGGTAGTATCATCGCCTTCTGCAATTAGTTTATCAACGAAATCATGGAATAGCGTACCATATGTTACGCAATCTTCTTCGAAGTTGCTATCATACCATTCGCTTTCCATCATCATCCAAGATTTTTGTTCACCAGTGTCTATTATGTAACTGAAGGATCCTGCATCGCCGAGGTCCATATCTACACGGATTACCTCAGTAGCTCCATTCAAGTCTTTGCATGCAAATTCGTAAACTACTAGATCACCAGTAGCAGTAGTTGTTTCGTTAACTACAAACTGTATAGAAGTAGCCTCTGAGACAGGAACTGCTGGCGGCGGGGTAGGAGTAGGCGAAGGCTGTTCACCTTGATTAGCTAGAAGATAATAACCTGCAACACCGACGACAATGACGACAACTAAAACCGCAACAACAATATATGTA
Source organism: Thermoproteota archaeon (assembly GCA_012513715.1). GTDB lineage: Archaea > Thermoproteota > Bathyarchaeia > Bathyarchaeales > Bathycorpusculaceae > Bathycorpusculum. Next base: position 626 of record JAAZBP010000163.1, read on the forward strand.
GTATTTTTATTCATTGTATCACCGAACTTATGTTCATTCTTTGATGCTAATTTAATATAAGCTTTTCCAAAAAGCAAAGTTTAAAAGAAAAAATTAAGAAAAAAATAGATCAAAATAATATTTTGTCTAACTAAGGAATCAAGGACATACAAAAATTTATGCAGGCATATAATCAATGAATACAAAAACAATCATAATTACAATTCACTTTCAGTCACCTCTCTAGGAGTTGTAAAATACGTTTATTCGCTTGTTTTAAATAGCTCTAAAAGTAATTTATCGTTGGTTGTGCAAGATATGACTGAAGACGTTACGACTGAAGATATTACGACTGAACCAGAGGAAACAAACGAGAAAGTAAAACAGATGGAAGCTAATAAGAAAAAGTACGAGTTCATCGAAGATTTACCTGGAGTTGGCCCAGCGACAGCCCAAAAACTTCGAGATTTAGGATACCATACTGTAGAATCGTTAGCAATGGCTGCCAGTCGTGAACTTGAACCCGTTGGAGTCAGCGAGAAAAAGGCATTTCAAATTATTGAGGCAGCACGATCATCAGTTGGTATAGCTTTTATTCGCGCTGACGAACTTTTTAAGATGAGGAAAAGCGTTTTACGGCTAACGTCAGGCAGTAAAGCTTTAGATAAAATCTTAGACGGGGGATTAGAAACCCAAACAATCACAGAGTTTTATGGTGAATACGGTAGTGGTAAAAGCCAGATGTGTCACCAATTATGTGTCAATGTCCAATTGCCACCAGACCGCGGTGGACTTAATGGTGCAGCCCTGTATGTTGATACTGAAAATACGTTCAGGCTGGAACGTATTGTACAGATGGCTAAATTTGCAGGGTTAGAACCGGAAGAAGCTGTAAAAAACATCATTTACGCTGAAGCCTACACGTCAGATCACCAAATGTTTTTACTAGAAAATGCTGATGAAATCATCAAGGCAAATAACATTAAATTGATAATAATTGACTCGTTGACTGCACATTTCAGAAGCGAATATATTGGTAGAGAAATGCTTGCTTCAAGGCAACAAAGACTCAATAAACACATGCATAAACTAGTTGCTCTTGCAAGAGCCTTTAACGCAGTTGCAGTTGTAACTAACCAAGTTATGGCAAAACCAGATCAATTCTTTGGAGACGCCATTCACCCAATCGGCGGCAACATTGTCGGACACACCAGCCATACGCGTATATATCTACGTCGTGCATCTCATGGTCCTATTCGTATTGCTAGGCTTGTTTCAAGTCCATATTTGCCTGAAGGAGAGGAAATCCTTAAAGTTACCGGTAACGGAATAGAGGATGTCTCTGAAGAGGAGAAAGCAACAAAAACACGTGGACGCTAAAAATGCCTATTTCACAAGCTTTAGTAACTCGTTACTTTCAACTCATATCAGGTCGGCAATTCGCTGAAGCTGAACGGGAGTTGGAACGTGTAAAACAGAAAATGCAGAGAACAGAATGGAATAGAGGATATTTCCGTGCCCTATATGGGATGTATCTCACGCGTAAGAGTTCAGCTACAGATGACTACGCGTTTTTTTCCAAAATAGACATGACAGATAAGGTAGCTTTACATGACTACCGAAAAGAGTTTCTGGAGCATATGCGCAATGGTTTACACGGGGACTTTGACCGAGGCTACTTTTCTGCTTGGGCAGATTGTATGCGCATTTTAACTCGATTAAATTTGGGTTCCCCTAACAACAAATCAGCTGAAGGTAAAATTGAGACTCTTCGAAGTGACAAGAGTCAAGCTACAATCGCTAATTTTTTGAAAGAGGCAAAAGCAAAAGAGAATGAAAAATAATTTAGGCCATTGTTACAGCTTGTATTATAGTATAAAACAGTACAAAGAAAGCTAGCCAAGCAAAGAAGTATATGCCTATACCTGTGCTGAGAATTTTAGATTGCTTTTCAATTTTATCTTTGAACATTGGCTTAAGAATGTAGTAAGATACAAAATAGACAAGCAATGCTATTGTTATGCTGTTGATTAAAGTTGTTAGAGTAGTTGGATCAAAAAACGTTGCTATAATAGCAGTTATTACACCTGCAATTATACCCATTACAACTCTTGTCCAATAAAGCTTAACGACAGGTTTCATCTGAAATCATTCCTTGGCTGACTAATATTTTATCCTTACTTAAAAAAGATGCCTAAGTATTAATCGTTTCTACAACTTTTCAATCTTTATTTAGACTTTAACAAAAAATAGTCCAAACGGTTATTTTGTAGTCAACTGAATATACACGTTGAAGTGGGTTAACTTGAAGAAAAAGGAGTTCTCAAGCTTTGATATTGCTGTAACAGCTAAAGAATTGCAGTCAACTATTACCGATTCAAGAGTAAACAACATTTACCAATTTGGCGAAAAAACATTCATATTCAAACTGCATAAAACCGACAAGCCACCAATCCGCTTGGTTGTTGAAGCAGGTAGAAGATTACATTCCACAGGTTATGCTGAAGAGAGTCCTCTTGAGCCTCCTGCTTTTTGTATGCTGCTGAGAAGATATCTACGTGATTCATGGCTATCAAGTATTGAGCAAGTAGAATTTGAGAGAATTGTAATAATTAATTTCAGGACTAAAACTGGTTCACTCAAGTTGGTAGTTGAGCTTTTCGGTGACGGAAATATTATTTTGACAAATGAAGAATGCGTGATTATTCAAGCGCTTACGTTTAAGCGTATGAAAGACCGCGATATTTTACGCAAAGTCGTTTTAACGTTTCCTCCTTCAAGCGGTAAAAATCCTTTTAAAGTAACCATGGATGATATTGAAAAAATCTTGTTGGAAGCAAAAAATACAGAAGTTGTACGTGTACTAGCACGATTCTTGGGAATAGGAGGTGTTTACGCTGAAGAAATACTTTTGAGGTCTAACATAGATAAAAGCAAATCCAGCAAAGAAATATCAAGCGATGAGATCAAACAGATTTTTCTTGAACTTAAAAAAATTCTTTTACCAGTTTCTGAGGGTAAATTTAATCCTTGTATTGTTAAAGATAAAGATGGGAGCTACATTGATGTTGTACCTTTCAAGCTTGAACGATATGAAAACTACGAAACAGAAGCTTACACAACTTTTAATGAAGCTGCAGACGAATTCTTCTTGCAGGTAACTGCATTTGAAAAAGCAGCAGACAACATTAAAGTTGACAAACTGAAAAAGGAAGCTGAGCGACTAAAAAGAGTCGTTACGGAACAGGAAAACTCGATAAGTGAAGATGAAAAGAAAGCTGAAAAATACAAAAAAATTGGAGATACAATATATGCACACTTTAATGAACTTCAAATTTTTCAAGACAATATATTAAAGGCTAATCAGGCGGGTAAAGACTGGAAAACAGTAATTACAGAATTAGTTGCTGCGAAGAAAAATGGAGAAATACCTGCAATTTATATGGAGTCATTTGATGGAAAAAATTTAGCGTTAAACTTATGCATCGATGAATTACGTTTCGCGCTGATTTTACGTAAATCCCTTTTTGAGAACGCTAATGAACAATATGAACGCGGAAAAAAAGCTAAGGAAAAAGCGGCTGGCGCATTAACTGCACTTCAAGAATCTAAGCGTAAACTTAAGGATACAGAAAATCAGCTTCAAGAAGCAGAAAACCTGAAAAATTTGAAACCAGCTGAAATTGTTGAAACTCTATCTAAACGTAAGGAAGCAATGGAAAATAAGCAATGGTATGAAAAGTTTCGTTGGTTTATATCCTCAGATGGATTCTTGGTAGTCGCGGGCAAAGACACAGTAAGTAATGAAGTACTTATAAAAAAGTACACGACACAAGAAGACGTGGTTTTTCACGCAGAAATCACAGGCGCACCTTTTGTTGTAGTAAAAGCAGAAGGCAAACCTGTAAGTGAACAAGCTCTAAGTGAAGCGGGAGAGTTTGCTGCAGCGTATTCTCGTGCTTGGCGAGAAAATGCTGGTTCAGCTGATGTCTACTGGGTAAAAGTTGATCAGCTTAGTAAGAGCGGCCCAAGCGGAGAATCGGTTCCACATGGAGCTTTTTTTGTTATGGGTAAACGCAACTGGCTACCAAAAACACCTCTTCGAGTTGGAGTAGGCATAACATTTAACGGAGAAGTAAAATTTGTAGGTGGATCCGTTGACTCGGTTAAAGCTAAAACTAAAATCTACGTTGTTATTCTTCCTGGAGATTATCAGGGAAAAGAATTCCTAAAACAGGTTATGAGGTCTCTGGTAGTGAAGGTTTCAAAGGAGCAGAGAGAAAAAATCGGTAAAACATCAATTGAACAGATACGTGAATTCATACCCTACACTAAAGGAGCTATAAACAAAAAAGCGTTGTAGTTCTTATTTAATTTGATAAACTAAAATTCAAATTAAGCCAATTTTAAAGCCAACATCTTATCTTATTTTTTTGATTAAAAAAATCAACCATATTTAAGCGTAAATCATCATTAAATACTCCATAAAAAAATAGGTAGAAAAACACTGCTAACAGGTAAAAGAAGTCTATTTGAGTGAAGATATTTTCTTTGCAACAGTATCGAGTTGTAACATAAATTTTTCACGCATTTTAGTAAATCGCATAGCTGCTGATGGATGAATAACTTCGCAGTATTCTATTCCATTTATTCTAGGTGTTTGCTTGGCTGAAGCTCCTAACAAAACAATTATTTTTGGTTTAATCATTTCGATTTGCTCCACCAAATAAGGTAAACATGCAGCAACTTCGTCAGGTGTGGGTTTGCGGTTTTTAGGGGAAACATGTTTAACAATGTTAGTTATGAAAATATCTTCCCGTTTTATACCAAAATCAGAAAGGGTTTTTGTCAGGAATTTTCCTGCTCTACCAATAAATGGTTTGCCTTTTTGGTCTTCTTCAGCTCCAGGGTTTTGACCTATAAACATAACTTTTGCGTTTATCGGTCCCTCTCCAGGTACACTATTTTTTGCGTTCTGCCATAAAAGACATCTTCGGCAGCTGTAGATTTCAGAGTTTAGCGCCTCCATCAGTTTTACGTCCTAATCTGTGGGGTACTGTGGTATACTAACTTAAAAGATATGCAGTAAACATAAACTTGACAACAGTTAAATGTTGGATGAAATGATTTTTCAGAAACACAGTTACACTATGGTCGAGTTGAAAGTTGAATTATTTCAGAAAATCTGTTAAAGTTTTAGCTAACACACCTACTTAATGATTAAGGTTACTAACAAGTGTTTAGTGATAAAAACAGGGCGCCTCTTTAGGCAGACAACACAATGAAACCTCGGGGCAAAAGTTTTAGAACTGATACAAGCAGTTGAGTTCCATGGTTAGAAAAGGGGTAGAGTAGGATTTGATTACACTTTTTAATACTGCCGAGTCACTGTGTACACAAATGATTATTCGATGCTAGCATATAATTTGAGTAAGTCATGGATGAACCATAAGGGTCTATCTTGGTAAGCTGAATGTGCTGCACCTTCATACACAAGCATTTTTGAATTAGGGAGCCTATCTGTGAGGGTACGCATTTCTTCGCCAGAAATAAGGCTATCAAGGGATCCCCAAACTACACGAACAGGAAAATCAAAGCGATTATAGGATTTTACTAATTCTTTGTCGTCTAATGAATTCGCTGGCGCAACCACCAACAATCCTTTAACTGGAAAGCGTTCAGCGTATTTTAGTGCTATATAACCACCTAAACTGGCACCGACAACTAATGGAGTTGTTTGCCCAAAAACTTTTGTGAAAGCTTCAAACGCGAAATCCACGTTAGTTTGAATGTCACGAGTTTTGGGTTGACACTGACTTTTAAAACCGTAGGGCATGTCAAGTGCTAGGAAAGGTAACTGTTTTTTGAGTAAAACATCGACTAGGTTAATTTCTTGCCAAATCTCAATAGTATAAGACAATCCATGCAGAAAAATAATTGGAATACCACTTGATTTGTTGTAAATGGCTTGACAATTACAGCCAGCCGCAACGAGTCTTTTCTCCATATTAAATTACCGTCCAAGGTATAATAAAGGATCTTTAGATATTACCAAAAATTTTTAAATGAATATTTTTACCTATCTGCCCATGTTCTTTTTTTATTCATAATAATTACTTATTAAAAATTCAATAGTAAAAAAATGTAGTCTAAAATTCACATTATTTATAAACACTATAGACATATCTCTTTTCGGGGCATTATATTGACTGATTCGAATGCTGATGCGTCAGGTGGTTTTCGTGTTTTGCTTGTTGACGATGACGAGGCTTTTTTGGAGATATCAAAACAAATCCTCCAACAAGAAAACAACTACCAAATAGACACCGCAACATCAGTAAATCAAGCAACACAAAAAC
>JAAZBP010000164.1 GCA_012513715.1 Thermoproteota archaeon
TAACCTTAAAGATTTGTTATAAAGCTTCGCCAAAATAAAAGCAAAAGAAATGATAAATCAATGTAAGATAAAAAAAGTAGCTGCTTGTCCACAACTAATAATCTATGTATTAATAACTTCAAATAGCTACAAAAAAGAAAACCCTCTGTGAAATTACTATTTGCCTGTTTTTATTTAGACATTCTGTTGGCTTCATCTATAATATATCTGCAGAATGTGGTACTATAAACTCAACTAACCAAAAGCCAGCTTTGATTAATACTGGCTTAACTTTCAGGTCACAACAGGTTTTGTTAGTGAATTATGGTTTTTTGGCTATGCATATGAAGTAGTCTTCGTCGTCTCTTTCGAATGTAACCTCAAGTCCACTTTGACGCATCATATGTTTAAGCAAATCCATTTTGGGTAAGAAATCATTCTCAATTTCTACTCCTCCACTCATGTGGACACCGTTGATTTTTTTGGCTGAATCAGAATGTGCAACTACTAAGCGGCCGCCTCTACGCAACGCCTTAGTTAGTATGTTTAATGCTAAGGGTTGGTCAACGAAATGTGGGAAACATGAAAAGCAAACAACCAAATCAAATTCTGAATCAAAATTTAACTCATAAACATCACAAACCAGATATGAAATAGCCGGATGATCTTTTTCTGGATACTTTAAGCGGGCTAACTCAATCATCTTTTCTGAATAATCTACTGCAACAACTTTTCCATCAATTAGATATTTTTCGTAGTAGGGTATCATTATTCCTGTGCCTGTTCCAACATCTAGTATCTTGTCATCTCTTTGAATTTTGAGTAATTGGGCTATGTACTCTACTTTTTTGGGGTTGTGGATTGTGATTTGATCCCAAACTTCTGCTTTTTGGTTAAAGAAGTCTTTTTGTTTCGGATTGATATTTTTTGATTTCATCTATTATTTCTCCACTATATGGGTATGACTACTGGTATTCCCCGAACGTTTTCCACGTAGGAGTCTATGTTGTATACTTCCTTAATGTTTTCAGGAGTAATAATTTCGTGGCCTCCCACAGCATAGACCATGCCCTGCTTCATCAAGATGAACTTGTCAGAGTGACGGAAGGCTAAGTTAAGGTCATGGATAACCATTATGGCTACCATATGATTCTTTTTAACTATGTTTCTGATTAAATGCATAATCATATGCTGGTTTGACAAGTCAAGGCTGCTTGTGGGTTCATCAAGCAAAATCACCTTCGGCTGCTGAACCAGAACTCTAGCTATCTGTACCAGTTGGTATTCTCCACCGCTGATTTCATCAACATATTTCAATGCAAGGCCATCTAAACCCAGCAAGTGAAGAACTCTGCCAGCTAACCTGATGTCTTTTTGAGTAACATTCCATTCAAAATGCGGTTTCCTTCCCAATAATACCGAGTCAAAAACTGTAGTTCGCGACGTCTCAGTTCTCTGCGCCACATAACCCACATTTTTAGCTATATCCTTCTTACTCATGTCATGAAGGTTTGCTTCTTCTACAAAAACTGAGCCAGAGTCCGGTTTAAGCACCTTATCTATACACTTGATTAGGGTAGTTTTTCCTACACCGTTAGGTCCCAAAATAGAGACAACTTCATCTGCCTCCAAAGAAAAAGACACATTATCCAATACATGCTTGCTTTTGTAGCTGAAGTTGATACCATTAACTTCGAAAAACACTACTTACGGTACCTCCTGATCAGCAGATAAATAAACAGTGGACCGCCAAGCATAGAAGTTATGATCCCAACAGGTATCACTGAAGGATAAAGAATCACCTGTCCAACTCCATCTGCAGCCAACAAAATTATTCCACCCAAAATAATGGATAATGGAATGAGGTAGCGATGATCACTACCAATAATCATCCGGGCTATATGCGGTCCCAATAGACCAATAAAAGCTATTATCCCAAAAAAGGAAACTATGACAGCTGATAAGACAGAAGACAAAAGCATGCCCAATATTCTTTCCCTAGAAGTGTTGACTCCTAAACCTTTAGCTGTGTCTTCTCCAGCATCTAAAGCGTTATAGTCCCATCTTCTGTAAAAGAAATAAAGCACCACTGGCAGAGTCACCAAAAGAATCAGGGAATTCCAACTCCAAGTTGCCTTACCTAAGTCGCCAAAAGTCCAAGCAACAATATTTCCTAACTGAGAATCAGTAGCTATATACTGCATAAAAGATAAACCCGCAGCAAACATGGCACTGATGGCGACACCAGCTAAAACCATGGTTTCAGCACTCACTTTAGTAATTTTTGTTAGCACCAGTATAGAGCCAGTTGCAACCAAAGAAAACAGGAAAGCACAGATGGTAGTGACGTAGGGGTTATTAATTAGGACAGTGGCGGTTACGCTGCTTCCTGCACCTAAAAATATGATTGCAAATGAGGCTCCGAAGGCTGAAGCGCTAGATATGCCTAAAGTAAATGGTGAAGCAAGTGGATTATGGAGAACACATTGCATCACTACTCCAGTTACTGCCAATCCAGCTCCAGCTAATAGGGCTCCGATAATTCTGACCATACGTATATTCCATATAACTGCGCCTGCCCCATTAGAATCAAAAGTAACTATGTACTTAACAACATCTGCAAAGGGTATTTCTATTTGCCCATTCTGGGCAGCTATTATTACACCAATAAACAGTAAAAGTAACCCAGCAATTAGAAAAACAAGTTTTCTTTTCGTAAAACCCTTATAAGTCTTAGAAATTTGGTTACCTTCATCTTCATTGTCCTCATAGATGTCAAATGCTTCACGGCCATCATGACCCTTGGACACATGATTTTTACCCATCCGCTTCACCATTAACAAAAAATAGAAAAAAAAATTAGTTAAATAGTAATTTTGCTGCATCCGCTTCCTGTTTGGTCATCTACGATATCTGCGTATGTTAAAGTGGTTCCTGGATAGAACAGCTGTAGTATCTCGTTGGCTTTGTCTTCGAAGCTCCAAGAGTATAGGTCTCCATTAATTACTGAAGCAATATAGTATACATTGATTAGCTGGTTGTCCCAGTTTGTGCCATAGCACTTGTAAACCATTGTCGAGTATATGTTTTCATCTTTTATTGCCGAAATCTGATCCAAGCCAGTATTTGAAGAAATGTACTCATTAATTGTGTTGATACTAACTGTTGTGCCTATGCTGTCTATGAATATGTAGTCCGGATTTGATTCTATGAGGGTTTCTAACGTGATAATGTAGGGTTGGCCATTAGCTGCAGGCTCAATTGCGTTTGTAACTTTTGAATACTCAAAGGGCAGATAGTTGCCTGATCCCTTAAGGAATGCTGCTCCGCCATAGTAGAACATTCCACAGGCATATGCCTTCTTTGAGCTTTGAGCGGTAACTTTTGAGGTTACGTCGTTAATCATTTCAGCTATACCATTGTTGATTTCTGCTGCTCTTTCTGATTCACCTAAAAACTTGCCAAGTGCAGTTATTTGGTTGTAGAAGGTTTCTCCGAATTCCAAGTTTGCGTTGATGAAGAAAACTGGAATGTTTGTTTGAGTTTGCAGGTTATCAGCTGCACCTGCATCTTCAAGTGAGGTAATTATAACGCTTGGGTTCAAGTCTAATATGGCTTCTGCAGTTGTAGCTACCTGAGGTAGCGAGGAGAATTTTGCTTTATTAACGAGGTAGTATGTTTGGTCGTCAAGGGTGTTGAAGGTACCTGCGGTTTCAATAGCTTGTACTTTTTCAACTGTGTCAAAATATGATATTAACCTTAGAGATGCTGCTCCCATGCAGTAGACTGAGTCTATTTGCTGGGGGATGTTGACTGTTCTTCCTGCAGTGTCAGTGACTGTTGTTTCTGTTTGTTCTTGGTTATCCATGTTTGAGGTTAAAACGTAGGTTACACCTATGGCTGCGACTAAGATGATTGCAATTGCTACTATTGCGAATAATTTGGTTTTTTCCATTTGATTACACTTCCACTAGTAACTACTAATATAGTGTTACTTTTTTTCATTAGAGTAACACAAAAAGGGGTAATAAATACTTAGCGCAAATAAAACATAACTAACAGCTTCGAACTAAAAAAAACTAGATGTCCCAGTTTAACATTCCAAAGTAAAACAAACCGTTCTCACTGAACATCAGAACTCAAGGAAACTGTTGAGAGCTTCATTTTGTCTGATTTATTTCACGAAAAGGGGGTGCTAAGTAAGCGGTAAAATTTGAAGAATCTAAAAGCTGGTCTAATAGGGCAAATTGATTTTGGTGGAGAGTATTTTTTTTGGGTGACGTTTTGAAAAACAGCCCAACAGTATTACCTTTTAATAAAATAGTAATACTTATATTTTTGTTTCAACACCACCTATAATGTCACCGAAACTGGGGAGTATAATTTTAACACTCTACCATACCCAAAGCAGCCCCAGTTGTGTGCCAAGCCTAAACCTTTCGGTTGGCTGTAAACTACCGAAAACCTCTCAGAGGCGATTAAAACTGGAAAGCTCAGGCCTTCCAAAAATCGGGTTTGACTTGGCACATTACTTTAAACCCAAAAAAACATCACACATTTTTTAACAAAAACCATTTTATCCACATCAACAACATTTACATTACTAAAACATAACCAGTCAGCAAATAATACGCCGCTACTAGTTGAAATCGAGCTAAAGTAGAATTGAAATCTAAAACTTGGACAATCAGAACCCCATGAGTAAACTGTTGAAATCGAGCTAAAGTAGAATTGAAATTCGTTTAGGGTCCGCTGTTTCATTATCATCTGGAAAAGTTGAAATGAGGTAAATTTCAAATGTATTTTATAGCATTAAATCAGGTGATACATCATTTTCAAATTTTTTCTTATTTAGTCTGATTGCTAAATAGCTTCTGAGATAGTTCTAATTCCCCTGTTTCATGTCTTTACGCCTAAACCGCCTTCTGGTCCATAAGCTGGGATGGTCTTCTTTCAGCTGATGCGAATACTGCGACTACAAACGTTATTTCTATACGGCTGAGGTGAACCAAGACAACTTTTGTACGCAATAATTGCAAAAATGCTGACAATTCCTGAATAACATTCTTTTAGTCACTTGCTTTATTCAAAAAGCGTATACTTGAGGGTGTAAAGGATAATCCCAAAGTAACGGGAATTGAAAGTCCTATCTAACTTTTGTTAACAAAACAGTAACGCTCCGAGTCTACATTGAATTAGTCAATAATAAGAATGCTTCAGAAATAATGTCAATTGTTTATTCTGGTGTTGCATTTAGATTTTTTAAGAACAAAATTTCAAAAAGCAGACATAAAAAGTGAATACAACAAAAACAGTGACAAAACAAGTATTTCTACATAAAACGTTTTATTTTACTCCACTGTAACTATTGGTATGTCTTCAGTTAAGAAAATGGTTGTTGATTGGAAAGGCAATTTACGTTTTGACAGCAGAAACGAAAAAGGTTTAACGGTGTCCATTGATGTACCCAAAGATCACGGAGGCGAAGAAACAGCTCTTTCGCCGACAGAGAATCTTTTAGCTAGCTTAGCAGCTTGCACTAGCATCGGAGTTTTGGGCATATTAAAAAAGAAAAGACAAAACGTCACTGACTACGCAGTAGAGGTTACAGCTGAAAAAAGAGAAGATCCACCACCAAGAGTATTCACTAAAATTCATTTAAAATACAAAATTAAAGGAGAAAACCTCAGTAGTCAAGCAGTGGAAACTGCCATAAAGCTTTCAGAAGAAAAATACTGTGCAGTAGGCGAAATGCTCAAGAAATCAGTAGAGATTACCTCATCTTTTGAAATACAATAAAACTTTTGTTCAAACAGAAATCATTCATTAAATAGTTGTAATCCTGAATAATTCAGGGTTACCGTGTACCAAGTGGAGCTTACCGCAAATGGCCAGGTATTCAAAAAAAACTTTGTTTTTGATACTATGCATTATGGGGCTATTTGCAATTTTAAGCTCAACCATGTCAAAGAATCCTGTCCTGAAACCCTTTGCTACAAGCCTTGATGCTCCAACGGATTTAATAGGTTTAGTGGCTTCAGCCTCAACCATACCGGGCATACTAATCAGTTTACCTGCAGCCTCACTCTCAGATGTTGTTGGCAGAAGAAAAATGCTGGTGATTTCGGCAGTAGTCTTTGCTTCTGCACCTTTTCTTTATTTATTTATTGATTCATGGTGGCAACTGATTCCCATCCGTTTTTATCATGGCTTTGCAACTGCCATTTTTGTTCCAGTAAGTGAGGCGGCAATATCTGAGGCGTTTCCAACAAAACGAGGCGAGCGCGTAGCCATTTTTTCTTCAGTAACAGCCATAGGAAGAGCGTCAGCACCTTTCTTAGGGGGATACATTCTGTTTTTAACAAATTACGGTTACAGTACACTTTATCTTTCTGTAGGCGTAGCAGGTGTTGCAGCTTTAATTGTTGGGTTGTTCTTTTTTTCAGAAAACAAACCGGAAAAAAATCAAACCGTTAAAACCAGAGTGTTCGCTGGAAGAATGCTTAGCGATTGGGCTAACATAGCAAGAAACCGCAGCATACAAATAGTAAGCTTAATTCAGGCATGTCAATACTACGTTTTTGGCGCAGTAGAATTCTTTTTGGTAGGTTACATGTTAGAAGTCGCCAAGATTGATCCTCTTTCAATTGGTACAATAATGGGAAGCCAAATAATAGCGTTAATCGCGTCAAGACCAATTATGGGAAAAATTTCAGATAAAATTGGACGAGAAAAACCAATCATTATAGGTTCAATTGTAAGTGGATTAATATTAGCTGTCTTTCCTTTTACAGCAGATTTTTCAGTGTTACTGCTTCTATCAATAGGCTATGGTCTTGGCTTTTCAACAGTAACTTCTTCAACTTCACCTTTAACTTGTGAAATTGCGCCTCAAAAAATGTCGGGTACATCTTTGGGTTTTCTGAGCACCATGATGGATATTGGTCAAACATTGGGGCCAATAATTAGCGGCTTAGTTCTGGCAGTTAGCGCTCAGTATACAACTCTGTTTATTTCATTAAGTATCATTTTGGTGGTTTCTGCAGTAATCTTTTTTATGAATATGATATCTAAAAAATTAGTGACCGGATCTGTCAAATCGTAAAACTGCAATTTATGGTTCTAACGCAAATTAGTGTCAAAAAGGAAAAAAGAATATGACAAAAAACAGTTAAATCAATAGTAATGAAAGAAAAATTGGTTGAACTATACTATTACCGGCATGTTTCTTTTTGTTCTTTCATCTGTACAGTAGCTTTAAGAACTTAGTTTATTGTTTCGCGTTCAAACAGGTCGTTATTTGCGCCTTTTATGATATATGTGTATATGTTGTGTTTTTCACATTCCAATTCAGCTATGTTCTCGTCAGTTTTGGATTCATGTATACATAGGCGATAGTAAAGAGGGCTGGGGCCATCAAAAATATGTATAAGCAATTTGTATTCCCAGTTATTTCCTACTGGAAAGCGGACTTCTGGAAACTTGTTGTCGAAAGCTGCTTCTTTAAGATACTGCATTGCTCTTTCTATAGTTATGGACAATTCACGCAAATCGTTTATGAGTACTTCTTTGGTTTGTTTGGCAATTTTTTTTCTGGTATCCCAGTAAATCGCACAATCTGCTGTTGAGAATGTATCCATATTAATCATATTAAATCTAGAAGATTTGCATATAAATATATGCTAAATGAGAGTGGGTGCACTTGATAAATAATGAAACAATTAACTTTCTGAGGTAATGTGTGAGCAGAAAGAAAAAAGAAACTTTTTACCTATAATGTAAATTGTGCCGATGTTATTTAGCAAACTTGGGTTATTCTGTTGCTTTAAAGATGAAAGACCATTAGGATTTAAATTTACATCTTATAATGCAAGTAACTATGCTTGTAGCTATTTATGGGAGTCTTTTGTTAATGCTGCTACTACAATTGTACATAAAATAAGTTCCAATAGCACTGCACCTAAAATTAATAATGGAATCCTGAAAACCGGCTCAGAATGTAGCACAACAGTTGTGGGTAAACCTGCTAAATAAGCAGCTAAGAAAAAGCCAATAAACACTATTCCTACACCTTGGATTGCCAACAGGAAAGACGTTAACCGTTTATTGCTTATCTCCAATTAGACGCCTCTTTAACTAAAGATTTTAGAGTAAAATAAGTATTTAACACTAACCATATCTGCCTTTCCAAAACTGGACCGTGTAGTTCAACCAAAAAAATAATATAGAAAGTGAATTGATTTACCTTCAAGATAATGCAGGTGTTTTGTTGGGGCATAAATTTGTTACTCCAATCAAAGTAGGACTTTTAACAGTAACAATAGCCTATTTTTTGTTTACACTTCACGCTACCTTCACACTTTCCTGGATAGGCGAATGGGAGGGACTTCCCGAGCCACTTTACACATGGATATTTTTAACAGACACTGTAGCATACATTTTTCTAATCTTTAGATTCTTAGCCAGCACCATTGCTTTAGCCACAGTTATCCTCTACATTGCCAAAAAAGATTTTCCTAAAACTAAACTTTACAGGTTGATACAGTTAATCCTTATTTTTGAAGGCATATACTGGATAGGCCTATTACTTTCAGGTATATGGGGTATTATACCGACAGATTCAGGGTTCAGCCTCTTGATTTCAACTGGTATACCCTGCACGTTTTCGTCCATAGCAATCCCCACAGCTTTATTCATGCTCACAGTTAAATTGAAACCGGACAAACCACAAAAACAAGCTATCAGATGGGGGTTGCTTGCGGGCATATTCTATGTTTTCGCGTTTTGGCTAAGCAACAGCGGCATGTGGATGATAACAGTTTTAGATAAAGGATGGAGCTTATTTTCACAATATCCTGAATTGATTCCAAGTTTTGCAGCTACATTGTTCGGTTTACTTGGGTTAGCTATGTTTCTGATTTATTTTGCCAAAACATCTTGGCAAATCGAAAGGATACAGGACCTGAAAGTGGGCACAGTTGGCGCTGTCCTTGTAGCGTTAGGGCTATATTACTTGTGGAATTACATGACCTGGATTTTCTTCGGAGGATGGACAGAATGGTACGCTTGGTTCCTTGGACACAACCTGGATCTATGGCTGCTGGCACTGCCAATACTAGGTTTGCCAGTACTATTTTACAAACAAAAATCAGAAGAAAACAGTAATTAAATCATCTTTTTCTGTATTTATCCAATTGTTAATGCTTCATTTTTAGTATATGAAATGTTTTTTTATTAAAATAGAAGTTTTTCCTGTTTTTTATTATTATCAAGAAGACGGTTTTTATAGAACAAATGAATATTCACGTAGAGAGAAATGAGGGAAATCAGTTAATTGACTCTTATTGTTGACGATGCTGGCAGCGGCGATTTGCTTTTCGGTGTTGTAGTTGGTGCTTACCATGAAGAAACAGGCGAATTTAGATATGACATAATCGATGTCAGGTTTTATCAGGATATCTTTCGCGAAAAAGAGTATCTTAAAGAGTCTTCCCGTGTAGTGTCCAGTCTTGTCTCAAAGTTTAAAATTAAAGAAGATGAGGAAATTCACATTTGTCAGGGCTGCATATTTGATGTAGCAGCTGAAGACCTGCGTAAAGTCTACGGTGAAGACAGGGTTAAACGGGTGCATGTTGACGGGGAAGCCCAGAGGCTTGTGGAAACAGCTTATTTGGATGAAATACGTAATTTAGGTTATGAACCCTTAGCGGAAAGAGATGAGAAACGCGGTAAAAGCTTTTTTCATATGATGCGTTGGCTAAAAGCTAACCCGGAAATGTTGAAGTATGCAAAAACTGGGTGGCCACGGCTAAAAAATTATCAGTTATTCAAACCATTCCACGGAAAACAGACCTTCAAAGTTGTCTGCAGCAAATGTGGAGCAGAATGTGAGGTTCCTTTTCAACCTAAAGGTGATAAACCGGTTTTCTGCAAAAAATGCTGGTCAAACCATAAGCCAGCCCGGAAAACACGGGGCAAAAAAAGAATAGTAAAACGTAAAAAGTAAATCCACTTTGTTCTGTAATCTAATTTACTCAGAAAAAATTTCACTTGTTTTTCAAATCACCTTTACCTATTATGGCATATAGTTAAGGCTCTATCATTACATAATTATTTGAAACTGTTCATTCACTGATTTCCATTTTATTTGGTTTATACAACGCTATTTTCAATTACTCATTTCCCTCTAAAAATGCTAAACAGTGAGTTGAAATTGTGACGGACAAATGTTGCCTACTTACTGGAAGACGGTAATGCGGCAGCGCAATAGCTGAAAGTTATTAGCGAAACAGGCATGACATTAACAGATTTAACCCAAATAGTATTGTCTTTTCTTGTTTGTGTATCCAAAAACAAAAATTCTTGATTAAAAACTAAGTAAACGGTGACTTAATGGATAAGGCTGATTATTTAAAGTGGAGCCGAAAATATGATAAAGCGTTTGGTTGGCAAGCGCAACGTGAACGAGAGTTAGGCGCTAAACTCCGTAGAGCAAAAACGGTCACACGTGACGATTTAGTTTCTATTGTAGAGTGGAAGTTTAAAGAAGAAACTGAAAAGAAAGACAGGTTAATCGAGTTGATTATGCGTAATGATGAAGAACGTGTTACCCGTGTAACAAGTCAAATGTTAGCTTTACCTCATGTAGATGACTCTTACCGCATTAACTGTTTAATGTCTCTTGAGGGCATAAGCCCAGTTTTAGCAAGTGTTGTCCTCGCGCTTTTTGACCCACATAACTATGGAACTTTTGACTCCTCAGTATGGAAAAGACTTTTGGGCAATGTCCCGCCTGGACTGTATACTCCTCAAAACTACATTAAATTATTGGCTGCCCTACGTAAAACAGCTGCTAAACACAACCTTGACGCTAGAACAATCGATAAAGCACTCTGCAAAAAAAGCCTTGATGAACACAGTTAATCAAAACTTGTTCAGGCTTACAGTTTCAATGCTTTAACTAGTTCCTCAACTTGCGTTATTATGTACTCGTTTATTTTCTGTCCTTTGCTTGCTGAGGCAGCAGTTGGGTCACCGTTTACTCCGCTTGGAAAGTACAGTTCTGGATGAGCAACAACTTCAAAACGCGGCATATGCCACACATCAGCTTCACCTTTAGCTTTAACTAATTCAGGTTTTATCGCCATAACTCGAGAAGTTTCTATGGTGCCAGCGTGGCCGTCGTTTTCCGCAGCATATTTTGGGATTAATTCTTCTGCAAAATCAAAGTCTGATAACACCATAATTCGAACTTTTCTGTTTGTGGGTAATTCATCATTTTTTGTTACTATGTCTTGTGCTGCAAGTCGTAATGCAACCATATGTGAACTTCCAGCGTGACCACTAAGCACGATGATTCTGTTGAATCCGTTGCGAACTATCTCTGATAAAACATCCTGTGCTACTCTGTATAAGGTGTCGAACTGTATTGTTATTGTTCCAGGAAAATTACGTGTAGCATTGCATATGCCGTATCTAAAAGGCGGCGCAACCAAGCATTCGGTTCTTTTTGCTACTTCTAAAGCAATGTATTCTGGTTGGATGCTGTCAGTGCATAGGGGTAAATGGTCTCCGTGTTCCTCAACGCTTCCGATTGGAAAAATTACAACTGTGTCGTCTTCAGCTGCTTTTGCTGCTTCTTTTGTGCTTAATTCATCAAGCCACAGACATGGCTGCTTTTTAGTTTTCATACTTGTTTAACCAGTGTCGTTCTTTTTCAATTTTACGGAAAAGACCGCTCTTTAAAGAAGCTACTTGATGGTGTTTAACAGTTCACTAACTAAATCAGAGTAATCATTGTTAATGTAGTATGTCTTTTTTAAGCCGTTACTTTTTTCTTTTATAATCCCTGCTTCTTCTAGGCGGTGTATCTGCCAAGTTAGTCCTTGAGAAGTTATAGATAATTGATTAGCTAAGTCACTGTGTGTTGCAGTCTTGTTTACATTTACTATTTCAAGTATTTGCCCACGTGTTTTGTGTCTAAGTAGTGACATTATCTTCATCTGTATTGATGAATATTTTGAGGTTTCAAAAAATCTACGCATTTTACCGTCTGAGTAACTGGTGAGTAATCCTGTTACTAAAAGTATGTTAAGGTGATATTGAACCATGCCAACCGGTAAATTCAGACTACTGCAGATTCCTCTGAAGTGGATTCCGGGATTATCCCGAATTAAACTATAGATTTGTGATCTGGTTGTTTGGTTAAGTTCAGGCGTTGAATTAGTGTTTATTCCTAAAACAACAAGAGATGATGTTATGAATTGCTGTGTTGTGTCAAATTGGTTCTGGAATGAAAAATATATTGGGTTTTCTCCTTCAGGAATCATGGTCATTGAAAATGATAAAATAATAATTGCTAACAGAACCGCTGCTGCAGCCCTTTGTTTAAGCATATTTCTTCCTTAACAAGGCACAATATTCAATCAAGTATTTATCATCTTTCGTAAACGATTGTACCAGAACTGTAAATTCGTGTACCATAAGACCTAATTTGTGGATTTCCAACCTATTGATAGGCGAAAAGAAAAGTGGAGCAGATAGAACAGAAAAAGCGGAAAAAGAAAAAGCAAAACACTATAGTACTCACTGAAGAAATTAGCGTGTCAGGTCAACAACTTATTGAGTACATGGATAAACTTGAATCTGAAAAAACATGTCTTGACGTACAAATCTGCCCAAAATGCAAAAGCCCAAAAGTTAAACGTGTAGGTACTATGGACGGCGATTTATGGGGTAACATGGGTTTAGTGTCTCCAAAACATGAATGCTCTGACTGCGGCTGGCTTGGAAGCTTATTTATAAAAAATACTACTCGGCCACTTACTGTAAGAGATGTGGAACTCATCGCTGAAGCGCTTGATGAAAAATAGAAACAACTGACATGGACATAGCTAGATTCGTGTAGATAAAATAAAAACTGAAATAAAAAATCAGTTTAGCTTAAGTTACTTAGCATATTGTTTCATTATGAATTATCTATTGGATTTTATTCTCTGTTGGATAGCACGTAAATGTAATCTGCAGTGTCTGCGCACATGTCTGCGGCTTCCTCGATGAACTCTATTAGGTCGTCAAAAATCACCATTGCACCACAATTCATTGTTGCTCCGTACTTGACAAATAAACTTTTAGTTTTCAGGTATTCGCTGTCTAAATTGTGTTCCATTTCCTCAACTTTTCTAGCTTCTCTTACTGCTTCATTAGCGTTCGAAGAAATCTTTTCAACACTACTTCTTAGCACATTAACCATTTTAGCTAGTTCCCCAGACATCATAACTATTTTTTCGCAGAGTTCTTCAGGTATGTCTGCTTCAAAAAGCATTTCAAGACATCTTGCAGCGTCTTTAGTGTGATCAGCCAATGTATCGGCACGTTTAACAAGATGTAACAGGTCTTCTCTGTAATCTGCCAGCAAAGCTGTTCCAGCGGATAACTCCAGAAAAACTGCTGTTCTTAATCGGTCTACGCCTTCTTCTGTTTCATACAGGTTTTCTATGTATTTTTTGGTTTCTTTATAGTTTTTACTTGAGAAACTTTTAGTTGCTTTATGTAGCCACGTCACTGTGTCAAAAGCTTTTGTTATTTGGTCATGGGCAAGTTCTAATCCTTTAGTTTTTCTGCGTTGAACAAACCATTCATGGCTTTTTTCCATATTCACTTCGTCTCCTAATTACACTAACTAATTATCCTGTTATAATGCTTATCTCAATAGCTTATATAGTAAATTAAGCTTACTTAGCTTGAACATAAATAATCTTTGTAAACTCTTTAGGTAAGGTCGCTATCTGTTTTTCCGGGGTTTTAGTACTTTATACATTAAACGTAGAGGCATAGATGTAAAAGCGAATTTGCCAGCTTTAGCATCTTTAATCATTGCAGGCAGATTGTAGCCATATTCTTGTTCGCAAGTTTTAATTATTTTTTTAGTCTCTTTTACACCATAGGAAAAAAACAATCGCAATCCATAGCCCTTAGCGCCCCTTGTAACATTGTACTCTTTTAGAAGTGTCTCACTCCACTCCAAGTTATGCATCCAACATTTGAGAAAGAGTTCACTTTGTTTAGAAGAGATGCTGTCGATTGAGAAAGAAGATGCTTTGCCTTTTAATCCCCCTTCTTCAACCATAAAAAGGGGAACAAGTAAACTCTTGTATTTTTCAAGTTTGTTGACAAGGTCAATTGTTAATTGTACATCTTCATTTTCTTCTCCAGGAAGCCCTATAATTAAAGTGGAAAGAGGAACCCAATTGTTTTCGTTCAATATACGAAATGCATCTTCAACTACTCTGGGCCACTCTTCAGGTTCAAAAGGTTTAGCTTTGCCCGCCATCAGGTTACCTATAAGTTTGGGGCTTCCAGTTTCTATTCCACATTGCCCACTAAACCATTCGTCGCCCTTGGCAAGTTCAATTATATCGGATAAATCTCTTATCAAATCTGGGGCGCTAACAACAGATGATAACGCAAAATGGCTTAATGCAATTGCACTTGCACCTGGAGGATGATTATGTTCTCGAGACTGCGAATATACTTTGCTGAACAATTCTTTTACTGCTGAAGTGTTAACTTCAAAACCGTTAGCTTTGTACCTGAGAACATCCTCAGCGTGAAGAAGAGGACGTTTACCTGCTTTTAAGTTGACATCTACTTCTTTTAGAATATTCTCAACTGGAACACAGCGAAACCTTTGAAGAGTAGGAACACAAAAAGCACAACCTCTACCACAACCCCGTGCAATCTCTACAATGCCATCTATTGTTACATCTGCTATAAGGGGGATATCTGGAGTTTCAACAATTTGGCCTTGAACTACTTCAGGTAATGACTCACCATCAAAGGCTCTTTTGAAAAGTGGACCAATTACGCTTTCTCCTTCTCCAATGACAACACAGTCTATGCCTAAAGTTTTGCGTACTTCAGAATTTTCTAGTTGCCATGCGCCAGCTCCACCTATAACTATTTTAGGTTTGTACTTTTGTACTGCGGAGTTGTTGAGTATTTCTTTAAGCTTAATTGTCATGTAAGCTTCGCCGTTAAACAACTGCCTAAAAGTGGTTGTTGCTGGACCCATTCCTAATGGATCGTTTTCGCTTATACACAAAATCTTTGTGTTTGAACCTACAACTTTTTCTAGTTTATCAGGGTGTGCAACAATTATGTCTTCTCTTTTATAACCCATGTTTAATAGAGCAGCTTCAATTTTTCTCAGTCCACAAGGTGCAAATTTGGCTGATCCATCCTTATTTATGGGTACTGACGGGCAGAAAAGTGAGAAATAAATTGAATCCGGAAGTAAACCATGTGGTACACATGCACTGAAACCTAGAAAAATGCCGCCGTTATATTCACTCATTAAAGTTCTGTCTGAAGTCAAAACTATTTTATGTCCCACATTATTTGTTGCCAAAACTACACCCCCATTTTATTTTATCGAAGTATTTTTTAATTGAATGATAATAATAAAGCGATAAAATATTTGAAATTATTCTATTTGATGGGAGGTTATAAAAAATTTTGGGTCCGAATTTAATTCTGAAGTTAACGCACACTATAAGCAGAATAAGGATGAAGCATAATCCTTTAACCAAATCAAAAGACGTGAATAAAGTAGAATTCGCCAAAATTAACAGAAAAAACATGCTTGCTTTAGTTGATGGGGACTGAAAAGGTGATTGTATGTGGATTTCAAAGTTTTTGTTCAATCGCTTGGCCAAATTATTTGGTGATTTATGTACGCTGAGAAGTGATGTTGAAGGGTTGTTTTGGATTTTTTCCATTTGTTGGTCTGGCCGTCCTTTTGTTGGTTTCTAATTATTTGGAACACATCTGTTTTTGGAATGAAAATTCTTAAATTAGTTTTGTCACCTATGTTTTATTTTGCTAGTGAAAAAAGTGAATGCTCCGGAGATCAAAAAAGCACTTGAAACATTAGGTCTGACACAATACGAAACTAAAACATACATAAGTCTGGTCGAAAAAAATAAATCCGATGCAAAAACCCTAAGCAAACTAACACAGATACCACGATCAAAAATCTACGAAGTATTAACAAGGCTTGAAAAAAAGAAATTAATTGAGATAGAAAAAAACCGGCCTACACTCTTCAAATCCATAAAACCTTCAATTGCAGTAGAAAAAATTGAAACACAACTAAAAGAGTACTTGACAAAAGAGTACAAAGCACAAAAAAGCATTATAGAAACAAATTTTAATAAAAAAATGCAGGAAATTACAGCTGCAAAAAACATAATCCTAAATCAACTTGACAAAATCTATGAAAAAACTGAAGACATCGAACCCTCAGAAGTATTTGTATTGATAATCCGAGGGAAAAACAGCTTAAAAAACCATGCACAAGAACTAATTCTTAAAGCAACCCAAAACATACAGTTAATGATTCCAACCGATGACTTCTGTAATCTTGAATCAGTAATTAAAACTGCAGTTTCAAAAGGTGTTAAAGCTAAATTGTTTGTACATAACTTGACTGATAGCGTTAAAAGATTGAAGGATTCAGCTGAAATCTTCATTGAAGACTCACCTTTTCCCACTAACTGTGGAATAATACTGGTTGATGATGAGACTGGCATGTTTATTTCGGATAATTGCACTGTTGGATTTAAAACTTCAAGTAAAAGTGCACTTACGGTTTTATCAAAATTCTATGAGCATGAACTAGAAGAGTCTGTTAAAGTAAAATTGTAAAATAAAGACAGAAAAACCAGCATAATAAAGTGTCATATTTTTTTCTAAAAGCAAAGTCTTTTATTTTAAAAGAAAATCACTTTTTTTAATGACTAAAACCAGACGAAGCGAAGGAATAACATGGCGGCAGCCAGTGGTTTTTGTAGTTTCAACTATAGTTTGCACTATTTTGGCAATTTGGGCTGTTGTTGCAGCGCCTGTTGAATCTGCTGCTGGTGCAGCTACCGGTGTTTCTGGTTTGTATATAGCTGCTGCAGTTTATGTTCCAGTTGCACTTTGGTTCGGTGTCTGGGGTTGCTTTGCAGGTTATCTGAGTTGTATCTTCATGGGGATTTATCTTAACATGCCTTTAGAATTTGTGTTGGTTTGGGCGTTGGCAGATTTTTTTGAAGGCTTTGTTCCATTGCTAATTTATAGGTCACTAAAAATTAAACCAGTAATGGGTTTTAAACATCCAAAATTAACTTATGGATTAAATGTTTCTCTTGCTGTGGTGCTAATAGCTTCAGCTTATGCACTTGTTTTCTCCTACACAGCGATGTTTATTGCAACTTTTATTCTATCCATCTTATTAGTTATAGTTCAGGCAATTATAGAAGACCGCAAAACATGGTTAACATGGCTGCCTATAGGCGTTATAGTTGCAAGTTTTGTTTCAGGTACCTTCGGTGTTGGCGCTATGGCATTGTTCGGCAGCATTCCACTTGAAGCTTTTCCTGCAGTTTTCTTCGGCTGGGTTTTTGGCGACATAATAGTTCTGGCAACTTTAGGAACCATACTGACAGTTGTATTAACTCCCTATATTGTTAAATCAAAAATTTATGTTCGAAGATATTTTTCATAAATTACAGCTAACAAATACTTCCTGTTGACCTTTGTTGAAGAGATATGCTTTTCCCAAGGCGCATAGTTTTCCGTTATCAAAGACTAATGCAGAACCCTTAGGTAAGGCAAAAATTGGGTTACTTACAGATAATTCTTTTAGTTTTTCACTATGACGCAGTTTATAGTGAGCTTTAAGTGTTATATCCACGAGTCCTAAGCCACAGATCAATTTAACAGACGAGGTGCGTCGGTAGGTTACTACACATTTTTTACAGAGAACTAACGCTCCAGCGCTTCTACCTACTATGATTCCTTTAAACTTTTCAAGTAAAACATGTGTATCTTGTATTTTTAGTCGCTCAAGCAGCACGCTGGGTACTCCACCAGTCAAATAAATAAGATCTGCATCACTGATCCTTTCTTTAAGCTCTTGATTAGTAAAAGAGTAATCTGCAAAGTTAACTGTGTATGCGCCTAAACTTCTAAAATAATTAGATAATAGTTTCTTCTTAGTGTATGTGTTATCAAATGAGGCTCTAGCCCAAGGAAAAACAAGAACATTAGGTTTTTCACCAGCTTCATTGAAAGCTATTTGGTTAATCTCTCTTGCATCTCTTTTTAGGGTGTTTTCTCCACCTAAAAGGTAATACTTGGGCATACTGAAAAATGGTTTTTGAAGTTAAAAAACAAAGCTGCCCAGTAACTATTGATAAGTATGTGCTCAATTGGGTTTGAATACTATTGTGTCTAAAGAATTTTTGCTTCTTAGTTATTTACACGCTTGAACCTGACAGCTGATGCATTAGTTGTATCAATCTATTACTGGGTGAGTGAAATTCTGAATGGATTGCCCAGACTCATATTTGTTCACAATATAACAAAGTGAGTGATTGCTTTAAAAAAAGTGTTATATGCTTCAAATTTAAACAAAGCATAACCTGACATTTAGGGGAGTTTAGTTTTCAACTTTATTTGTTGATTGATTTATTAGATTACAGTAAATCTTTGAGTCCAAAATGGGTATCTATAGCTTTTAGGAGCTCTTTTCTGATTGCTTCACCTTCTAAGTTATCCTCTTTTAGTCGCCCTATTTCAACTGCCAAAGCTTCATCTTTTACAACCTCGCTTATCCAGCGTTCAAAATCGCCACGGTACAGATGGAATCCAAGTGAATCAGAACAAACTTGGCGTACTAAACAGTAAAACTCTTCAAGTGAACGCGCACAGAAACCCAAAGGTTTCTCCACATCAACATAAAAATGAAAAGCAGACTCGCCCGAAAGGGTGATTGAGGTTTTTAAAACGTTTTTGCCTTTTTCAGTTAAACCTATTGATGTACCGACTTTACGCAGATACCCTTTTGAGGTTAAGTTTTGTATTTGCTCCACGACCTGAGTCGGGCTTAAATCTATTGTTTCTGCAAACTTGTTTAAGTCCATGCGACTTGTAGCTTCGCTTAGTGTCTTTAGTATTTTTAGTTGTTCATCCTTCAACAGGCATTGCCTCTTTAATGATTATAGTTAAGGGGAGAAATTTAAATGTGTTAATGCTTCTTTTAAATTTAATAGAAAAAATATTTTACTTTTAAAAAATAAATAGTGACCGGGAAGTTTATGGTGACCGATTACATAGTTGTTTTAGTTACAGCCAAAAACTGTGCTGAGGCAGAAAAAATAAGTCAAACATTGCTTCAGGAGAAACTTGTTGCTTGCGTAAACATTATTGATTCTGTTGTTTCATTTTTTCATTGGCAGGGTAAAATTGATAAAGCTAACGAGTGTTTGATTATTATGAAGACTCACAAGAGGCTTTTTGAAGAGTTAGCTGAAAGGGTTAAAGCTTTGCATAGTTATGAGGTGCCTGAGGTTTTAGCGTTTCCGGTTTTAGATGGATCACATGATTATTTGAGTTGGATGAGCGATTCACTCAAATGATTATTGTACATTTATGTACAGATAAGCCTTAAATACGACTTTACTGTATGGTTGTGAACTATAATGGAGTATGTTTAAAATGGGGTATTGCATTTGGCAACACAATAAAAGAAAAAACAGTCAACCCACTAAATTACATAAAATTTAACTACACAAACCAACCCCTAGAAATATTTTCAAAACTCCACCAAAAATATGAAACAGCATACCTTCTAGAATCAATTGAGGGACCACAAAAACTAGCCCAATACTCATTTGTAGGCTGCAACCCAAAAATCACCATCGAAACAAAAAACGGACTAACAACTATAACAGACAACAAAACCAAACAAACCAAAAAACAAGAAAAAGATCCCTTCCAAATCATCCAAGAAAACCTACAACCTTACACAAACCACATGGTGGATTTCCGTTTTGTCGGAGGAGCACTAGGCTACATTTCTTATAACGCAATAAAATACATAGAGAAAATACCTAACAAAAACCTTGATCAAACAGGTTTTCCTGACATAGAAATGGGGATCTTTGAGGATGGAATTGTTTTTGATCACATCCAAAACCAAGCATACTACTATTTCAGAGAAGAAAACCGGTTAAAAGAAATCCAAGAAGCACTTGAAACAGACTTGGAAGAAGAACCTGCCTTTCAATATACTCAACCCACAGTAAACATCACAAAAGAGGACTTCCAAAACGCAGTACAAAAAGCAAAACAGTACGTTACTGCAGGAGACATATTCCAAGTTGTTTTATCTAAACGCTTCCAACTCCAATACTCAGGCAGTCTATTGACATTCTACCGAAATCTTAGACAAATTAATCCGTCACCATACATGTTTTTTTATAAATCAGGTAAACGCCAAATAGTAGGTTCCAGCCCAGAAATGCTGGTTCGCGTTGAAAACAGAAAAGTAATAACTTTCCCGATTGCAGGCACAACACCAGTAACACCTGATTCAACAGAAAACAAAAGACTTGGCGAGAAACTGTTAAAGGACGAAAAAGAATGTGCTGAACATCTAATGCTGGTTGATCTGGCAAGAAATGATTTGGGCCGAATCAGCGAGTACGGCAGCGTAAATGTTCCCGAGTTTATGCAAATTCACCAGTTTAGCCACGTTCAACATATAGTTTCTCAGGTTTGCGGTACCCTAAGAGATGATCTAGAAAGTTTTGATGCGTTAAAAGCAGTTTTTCCCGCAGGCACAGTTTCAGGTGCTCCAAAAGTTCGGGCAATGGAGATAATAGAGGAGTTGGAGCCTACGCAACGTGGACCTTACGCTGGTGCAGTGGGCTATTTTTCCTGTAATGGAAACTCGGATTTTGCTATAACAATTCGCACTTTGTTCTCAGAGGGAAATCAAGCCTACATTCAAGTTGGGGCAGGTATAGTTGCAGATTCAGATCCGGAACGTGAATGGTTTGAAACTGACCATAAAGCTAAGGCGCTTATGAGTGCACTGGAACTTTCAGGAGGCAAAAGAGCATGAAGGTCCTTGTTATAGATAATTACGATTCATTCGTTTACAACCTTGTTCAGTACCTTGGAGAGTTAGGCGCTGACACTGTAGTTTACAGAAACAA
>JAAZBP010000165.1 GCA_012513715.1 Thermoproteota archaeon
GCAGCGTTGAAGTGCCGTTTGGCAGGTTATCTGGCAGCCCAAAAGGGTTTTGCGGGGGCACATAATCATAGTCAACTGTAAAATCCCTAGATTTGGACATTTCTTTACCGTCGGCAGCATGCGAGTACACAGTAAGCGTATGGTTACCCTCGGATAGATTGTCTAAAGTAGCTTTCACGCCAAACGCGTTGCCTGTTACTATAACGCCTGGTGTAGAGGTCCAATATGCCTCTCCATCTTTTCTTGTTAGGTTAGTTAGGGTCACATTGGCTTTTCCGTCTAGGCAATAGCTAATGTGTGTTATGCGGCTGGATTCGCTTGGTAAGGCGTTAACTATAACGTGAAGCAGGACAGAGGATTCATTATAGATTCTTATAGAGATTGGAGAGGGTATTTCGATTGAAGGCGGAGGGAAGTAGTTTGCTTCTGCTAAGCCAACGACATGCAAGGAAGCTATTGTCATTATAAGCGTTAAAACGGCGATTAATGCCGACTTTGTACGCTTCATATGTCATCGAAATGATGCTTAAATTTAATACTAAAAAGGATTTTCGTCAAGCTTTCTTGACTAAAGCCCGAGAGCGATTTAAGAAAGGTGTGCTAAAATAATAGAACAAGCGTTGATTAAAAAAAGAAAAATGGGGAGTTGTGTGGTTTATTTGCTTCTCTTTTTGACAATCAATGTGATTGTTGCTACTGCAATTGCTGTTACTACAACCGCTATTACCGCTACTGTACCGAGGTCTATTGGCACCTTATTGTTTTCCATAGAGGCTGGTGCTTTGTTTTCTATTGATGATGGAGAGGGTGAAATTGTAGGGGATGCAGGGCTGGAATTACTCTCGGATATTAAATCGCTGCTACCACCTGCTGCTTGGTTATTGCATCCAAAGACTTCACCGGAATCAGCCCATATACTGACTAACAGCCCATAAACGCTGCCAGGGTATGTCTGATTAAGATATAATATGACCTTCCACGCAGGATACAGTATATTGGACTCACGTACAGAAGGAACCAAGCATGCAGTTGTACGGTCTTCAGTCACGTTAAACCCACTCACTTTGGAGCCATCCGGCATAGCGTACGAGTAAGCTTCAATGTATTTCATGGCAATGGCAATTGCTTGGTCTTTTGAAACATTTACAGTTGTGTCACCCACTGGAAAGGCTTCACGTGTATCTTTGAACCCAGCGAAAGCACCATCTCTGAAGCTAACACTTAATTCTAGATATTCGCATCCATTGATGCTTCGCCACCACATTAGCGAAGTTGTTTTATGTTCATTGGGGAATTCTCCGTTGGTGATGTTTAATTTAAGGTTGTCTTTTACTATTGTCTGATCTTTTGCGACATCAACATTTGACAGCAGGTTAATCATGTTTACCATGCTTGTTCCAGTATACGCTTGATATTTTTCAAGAAAACTTTTGGCAACATCATTTAGATTGGTGTATGAGCGATCGCTAATAAATGAGCCTTTTTGGATGCTTACTTGGCAAGTAGTGAGAATATTGTTTTCGATTGTGAAACTTGCGCGCAGTTCACTTTCATCAGACGTCAGGGTATAGATTACCCTCTCTGGAGCGTAATCCTTTGGCTCTGAGATAGCAATTCCCGGTAAATCACTCACGAAGTATCCGTTAAACGTCAGATTGTATTGTGATCTGTCTATTGGAAGTACTTCTTCTATAAACGATAATGCTTGGTCTTGAGCAGTTGTAACCGATGATTGCGCTGGAGAAGTTAGTCCGAGTGATGTGATCATGGTTGCAAGAGCTAGGAACATAAGGATTTTTTTTGATTGTTTCAACTTGCTTTACACTCCTTTAATACCCTAGGTTCATATTTCCGTTTCCCCACACTATCAAACTATTGTAAAGTGGGCAGTTTTGGAAATCTGTGTTGTAGAAAAACCATGATAGCTCTTCGAGTGCACCGTTCACTGAGTACCCATATGCCATTAGCTGATAATAGAAGTAGGCAAAGTGACCAAATGTCCAATTGTAATCGGGGTATTGGTAAGGGATTTCAGACTCAAATTGAGGTGATTGCCAGTTCCATCCTAAGAAGACGGCCCAGCCACTTGTTCCATATTTGGTCATACCAACATTATGGGTGAAACAAAATGGCATTCCACATGGTCCATCAGGGTCGTAGTATGGTGGTGGAATAGGGTAGCTTCTTGCTGTAGCGCAATGCCAAAGAAAAGTCAAACGGCATTCAAATTCATCTGTATATGGGAAAATGTGTATAGCATCTTTTGCTTGGTGGTCATTATTTTCGTCTGAGAGCGTACATAAGAGTTGGTAATGTTGTGAAGCATATCCCCATGGAGTACAGTGTCCCTTTGAAAAGAATGTTATCTTGTCGCAGTTATCTTGTAAAGTATTAAGGGCCCAACTGTAATCACTTGGGTATATTGGGCTTTGTTCTGTGCCATAGAAGAAATAGTTGTAGTAAGACCCGTAATAGCTGTATATATAATAGGCAATTTCTGAGGTAATTACTGTTGACACGTACAATTCATTATCAGTATCGAGACCTTCAACGGAGTTGTTTGGGCAGAATGTAGCACTTCCATAATCTGCTTTAACACTATTTATGCCGATAGCAGGTACTGCTGAAATCACAAGTATGCTGAGAAGCAAAATAGCGCCGATTGTTATGGCTTTAAGCTTCATGCTTATAGTCTCCGTTTTACTAGACTTCTTTCTGGTATATCTTAATAGAAACGACTATTTAGCGCTACACTTTAGTACGAGTGTACTAAACGATTAGCCACAAAGTGCAACCTTTTAACGAGCGCTTTTTACTCAAAGACCGCCTTTTCGCCAAACTTTAGCTGTTTCAGCCCAAAAAATGGCGACAAATAGGACGATTGTACCGATTATGAAATAGTAAGCGCCGTGGGTAACAACTTCTGGGTCAAGGATAATCAAACTGAATAGCAGGATTGCAAAACCAAGTACAAGGTAAAAGAAAAACCGTGGAATTATAGAACGATTAATTCTTACGCTATTCTCTAAAAAAACCTTGTTAACAACATAACATCCATTTTCAACTTTCAACAGACCTGCTTGTTCTAACTTTGAAAGGTGATATCGGGCAACTGAGGGGCTGCTTAGGTTTAGTTCCCTTTGAACCTCTCTAATTCCAGTAGGCCCATTTTTTAGAACAAGGCGATAGGTATCAAGGGTTGTTCCTCTGAGGACATCACCTGATTCCTTAGAAGTTAAATCCTCATACCCCCACACATTCACTCTTACCTTGGCTTTTTCTAAATTCAAGTTTGGCTTCCTGATAATTGTAGACTTGTCGGCAATTTACACTGGCTGAGCATCTTTTTTCATACCCACAATGCGTTCAAGCTTTATTCTCATTACCCGCAGCCTTAAACTCAAACTCTGAAGCAAGCAGATTAATAGCTAAACAACTTTAATATTTTTCGTTTAGAAAATAACCTCAATCGAACGGGCTCCCATTCCATATTTAGAAAAGCTAAAACCAGTTGTACCGCAGCATCAGTGCCTGCAAAAAAGGAAAAATAGGTTATTTTTTTCGTTTGTGAATAGTGTAGCCCAATGTAATTATGGCTATGGCGGCAGCCGTGACTACGATGATTATGAATGCTATCAACGGTGTAGCGAGGTTGTTTGTCTGAGTTGGGGTTGGGTTGGTTTGAATTGTACTTATGATGTTGTCTTCAAAGCAGTAGACGTTCCAGTCGTTGCATCCGATGTAGAGTCTACCGTTAGCTAGGGAGGGTGAAGACCAACTGGCGGAGGGCATCTCGACGCTGGCAAGTTTAGTGCCATTGTTGGCGGCGTCAAGGATGAAGATATGGCGTTGGCTGGTCATCAGGTAGAGTTTATTTCTGTTCTCAAAGATATTTTTGATAGATTCATATTTTTTAATAGTTTTTTTAATAAAATCTTTATTTTTTTCTTTTTGCTTAGCATCAACATTAAGGTAAGCTTTTATAATACCATATGGAATTTTTCCAAGAGGAGTCTCTTCTGTTATTTTTCCACAAGAATATCCTGACAATAGTGTTACTTTACGATCAGTAATTAATCCATAAATTTGGAGTATGTTTTGTAAAAATTTCATTTGTGGAATTTCATTTTTTTGGGTTTTTTCATAATCTTCATTTGAAAGCTTAAAGGTAACTAAAGAAGTGTCTCTATTATCAATACCTGTTATTAATAATGAATTGTTGAGAGACACACCTTCATTCGGTGCGATTAAGCCCTCAACACGGAACATTATTTGGAATTCTTCATTCGAACTTGTATCACAATTTTTGACGTTCATGTAACCAATTCCCAAGGAAGAATTATTGTTTGTAAGTATTATAGAAGCTTTGTTCTACTTTTTCCATGAGAAGGCTCAAGTAGAAAAAATAGCCAGTATAAAAATGAGTTATCAATAAGTAATCAACGTTTACCAATAGTGTAAAAAATATAACTTTTCTCAAGGTTAATTTATGGTTAATTTCTATGGTGAAAATGGGAAAAATTGTAACTTTAAATTTCTCAATGGTAAAAAAAGTTATTTCTGAAACCTAAGCTTCCAACTTTTTACAGCCTTAAAAATCTCGATTAGAACAACCACTTATGAAATATTTTAATTTTAAGACAAAAATACCGCTATCATCGTCAGGAGTTGCAATTAAAAGATGCTAAGTCATCTGTTTGCTCCAGCCGTCTAAACCAGATTTTATATAAATCAATAGAGCTCATAAAAGCTGGACTCTGCCGTGTTTATTTTATCGGATTCTTTTTGTAGATTGCCCGGCACTTTTCTAAGTGTACCTTCTCAGCAGTAGTCAAAGGCTTTTTATCTTGGGCCTCAAATTCTTCAGCTGCCTTGCCTTCAATTGTTGGAATATGCTGAGGTAACATAATTTTTTCACCAAATAGTTTATAGTTACACTGAAAAAAAAGTTTTCCTAATTACCCCTCAATATTTACATTTTTGTGGATCACAAACTGTTAATAATATTTTATTATAGTGTGAAAACAGTAATTCTTAACAATGTAAATTTACGGTTATTTTTTTATCATTAACATGTGATTATTTGCGAGTATTTACCATGTTTTTATGATGTTTGCAAATTGCGAGTTAATGATTAGTAAATAAATTTGTGTGATAAAAACCGTGAAATTTACACGTCTTTTTCTCCATTCATTCACCATGGATTATAGGGTAAACCATTTACTAAATAACTGTGAAAATAGTCATTAATTAATGATTAAAACTCATTTACAACCTATTAACACCAAAAAGACCGTTATTTACCGTTTTCTCTTTTTTTACTAAAACGTCACAAGTAAAAATTATTTATCAAAAAACAGTCGTTTTTATACAATTCAGGTAAAAGCATGGAGAAAAACGGTTACTTTACGTTTTACAATAGCAAAAAAGTAAGCTTAGAAGCGTAACCTTCCAATATGTTACACCCTTAGAAATTTTATGAATTTTCCCATGTCCTAACAAAACTCATTTTTTGGTCAATATTTCAAGTTTTTTCTGCAATTAAAGTTGTAACCCGTTCTTTTTTGAAAACTTAGAGCTTGTCAATTATCAGCCATAAACACCAGACTGACCGGCTAACAAAGAACTGTTATTCACAAAAAAGGCAATAGTGCCTGACGAGATCGCGGCTACAGAGAGTAGATTGATAGACTATTTTCTGACGAATTTTCGCTCCAACTTTACAGGCATTTTTGTTTGGACAGTAGCTGAAAGTTCCTGTGTTATTCTTTCTATTTTCGTAAGGTCTACCTCTTCAATTTTGATGGCAAACTCGTGAGGCTCCAAAAGCTCTTCTTTTTCGTCAAGGCTAAGTTTCAGCCAAGTCTCTTCCGTTTCTTTGTCCAATTTCACGCGAGCTTGATGTTCCTTCCAAAAATGATAGATACATCTAATCAGTTTTTCATGGTTTTCAGCGCCCAGTTTCAGCGTCAACCATCCACAGTCAGCCAATTTATCAATCTGCGCAACGGTCAACCATTCTTGAGATGAAGGTAACGCCGGAGCAGGCGTCATGTGTCTAACAAAGGCCTCTGCAATGTAGTAAAGGTCAGCATCGTCAAAGAAGGGCTGGTTTCTGGCGACATAACGCCCCTCTTTTTTGTCAAAATTGGTAGGTTCCCAACTTTCTATTAGCTTTTGCAGCTGCCCGAATGGGTCGAGTTCAAATTCTGCCAACCTGTTTGGAGAAAGAGTCTTCATGATAGCAAGGTCAGCATCGTATCCTACCTTTGGAACGTAGATCGGCCTTTCAAGACGAGCAGAATCACGGATCAGCAGCCGTTTTTCCTCTTCTATAATCTCATCTGAGTCTCCATAAATGACGTTACTCTTTTCAGCAGTCCTAATCATCATCTGAGCCAAACCATGGAATTCCCCTTTTCGCGTCTCTTCTGACAGCTTTAGCTCGGCTTCCGTGTAAATCATGTTGCCGAATCGCTCAGCGATATTTTCCTTCACAAAGTCTACGAGCAGTTCCTCATCCATAGCCTGACCATTTGTCTCTCTAGCGTTAATTGATTGTTTGAGAAGGAAGAGCTTCTCAAAAGCATCCTCGATTTTACCAAGAGCATGATCTAAAACCAAGCATTCAAGGTTTGTTAACTTCTCTTTTGAAGGCATTCCATAAACGAACAAAGATGCTTCTTTTTTAAAAAAAAGACCAGTCTTAATGCTTGCTTGTCGGATGCGTTCAAAAAAGCTATTGGCGTCGAACTCGTGAGCTGAAACGGTTGGTTTATATCTTGCTTGAGCTCCCTTTCGACCATTCTTAGTTTTCTCAACGAGACGCTGCTTAAGCATTTCTTCAAGACGCCTGATGACTTTTCGAACATACCAGCCCTTCTTAGCCATTTCAATGTTGATTTCGGTGAAAGTGAGATACTGTTCTTCTTTTCCTTTCCATAGACTCAATATCTCGCCAAATTCAGCTATCCATTCAGGCTTCATTTTTTGGATGCCTCAGATTGTCAAAAAATCTCTAAATCAATTGACAATTACTGTCATTTGTGTTAATATGTCTTATGGTGAAAAACCATGTCTGAAATAATAAGCGTGAGAATGGGTAAAGAACACAAAGCCTTGTTAGAAAAAGTCAGCAAGGCCAGAGGAGAGGACGTGTCCGATTTTGTTAGGCGTTCGGTCCTCAAGGAACTTGCAAGCCTAAGTTTTCTTTCTTCTGACGAAAAGAAAGCTTTGGGAATAAAAACTGAAGAACAAAAAGGAGGGGTATAGTTTTTTGAAAACAAAAATCTCAAAATGCACATCTCAGCCGGAATTTGACGAAGTAAACAACCTATTAAATACTGGATACGAACTAAACACTGAAGTTGAAAACACTGGAATAATCAACACTGAAGACTCCGTAGTTTATCATTTGAAAAAATTATCGCTAGAAGAAAAACAGATACAAAACGAGTTATCAGCTGAATCCAAAATCACCAGCGTAAAAAGTGTTCCATTGGAATCTGTTGATGAACACCTTGCAGACGGATACGAAATCCATGAATTATATGCCAAAACAGCAACATTAGTTAAGAGAACAAAAACCATAGAAAAACCACCTTTACCTAGTCAAGAAGTAGCCAAAGAAGCAGCTCTGTTAAGAACAGAATTAGAAAACTTTCTCGGAGAAAGCAACTAATGACGTTTGAAGCAGATCCTGAAGCATTACACCTAACTCCTTATGATATTGAAAAAATAAAGCATAAAATGGAGATGCATCAACGCGAAGTCGATTATTACCAAGAGCTCTTAATTGCATACGGAAAAGCAAAAGGCTACACAGACAAAAAAACAGATTCTGAAGCAGACAAAACCCAAACCGGAAATGAAATTTTTGATAAACTTCCTTGGCGATCTTACACAACTAAACAAGCTGCAGATCCTGAAGAGGCAGCATGGATTTTTAGCAATACACAAGGTGCAGAATCTTTAGTTTCAACCCTGAAAACCAAAGATGGAAAAGCAACAATCGGACGATTCGAGTACCAACTACAAGGCCCAGAACAGAAATTCCTTGCTCGAAAACCAGCAAAATAGGAGAGCGCTACCGCTACATGAACAGCCCAAAAAACACTGAAAATCATGTTCTTGAAGAGAAAGAAGCTCTCCCCGAAGGGTATGCTGAAGCGTTAAAAGATTGTTCAGCTCTTGCTGCTAACTTGTTAAATCAAGCTCTAACTGGAGAAACAATTAATCGATGTTGGGATTGCACTGAATGGGTTGGTAGATGCCTTAGGGGAAAAATATGGCGTATAGCGCGTGATAGGGCATGTAGCGAGTTTTCACCAAGAAAAAATGAAGGTGCAAAATAATGCAAGAGACCATCAAGCAGCCTTCTAATGTGGATCTCATAGTTACCGCTGGAAGCTATCATGCTTTAGGCATCAATGTAGTTCCCTTTAAAATTACAAAAGTAGGCGATGAATACGAGAAAAAGCCTCTCTCAAACTGGAGACAATGGATAGAAAAAACTCAGACACCAGAAGAATTTGAAGCCCTAAACTGGACTGACGCAAATGGTTTTGCTGTAATTCTTGGAACACCAAATATACATGGAAAATACCTTTCAGTTGTCGACTACGACTGCAAAGGCACCAATGTCTCAGATGAAATCAAGGAGAAGGGAAGGGGTATTCTCAAAGATTTCCCAATAACCCAAACTGAACAGACAGTAAATAATGGTTTACACCTAATATATTGGAGTAGAACAAAACCTAAAACAATCGGTGCCTATCATGATACCGCAAGTTTAGAGCTCTTAGGTGAAAAAAAGCCTTGTTTAATGGCCCCAAGTTTAGGGTACACAAAACAAAACGATAATACCCCAACCGAAGTAGAGGATATACAACAAAAATTCATTGATATTTTAAAGAAACACGACGTAATTAAAGAGATAAAGCACACAAAAACAGATTCTTCTAACAGAATAAGGGGTTTTGATAAGGCACGACCATGTATTACTGAGGCTTTAAATCTTCAATTAACCGGTCCAAACGGCCACAATATGCGTTTAGCCATTGCAAGTGAACATAAAAAACTTGGGTACTCTGACGAAGAAATAATTAATTTGTTTAGGAATCAACCTGACTTCAATTATGACCTTTGCAGAACTCAAGTTGAAAGCGTCGATGCAGAAAAAACAGCAAAATGCACGTCAATAAAAGAATATGGTTATTGCATACCAAACTGCCCCAAAAACATCAAAGAAACAAAAAAGAAAAACAGACACACAAGAACCAAAGATGAAGACGAAAACCAGATAATTACAAGCCCAGGTATGGCTACCTCAGACATCATATTCGAACAAGCACATAATGAAGAAAACGGCAATCACTACATAATTTGGGATCGCAAAAAACAAAAGATAGAACCCTCCTCTGAAATCTGGCGAACATACACTATTGAAGAAACCGATTATTACCCACTTTTAAAGCTTCCATGGCCTTCAATAACAGACTGCAGCAACTATGAAAGCACAGAAAAACTATACACAGAACTTAAAACATTCATAATAGAACATTTAGATGTACCAAACGAACTATACTATGACGTTTACACATGCTTTATATTAGCATCGTGGAGAGCAGAAGATTTCAAGATTGTTCCCTACATATTCTTTCTTGGACCTATGGCCAGTGGAAAAACCAGAGGCTTAGAATGTCTAAACCAACTCTGTTACAGACCAATTTTTGCTGCTTCAATAAGTGCTGCATCTCTTTTTCGTGTACTTGAAGCATGGCATCCGACTCTTTTATTAGATGAAACAGAAATCTACAATAAAGAAAACATGGCTGAAGTGCTCTCACTTCTAAATGGTGGTTACAGAAGAGGCCAATGTGCATTAAGAGTCAAGGGAACTGAACAAGGTAACCCTGAAATAGCAAATTTTGATGTTTTTGGTTTTAAAGCTTTAGCTGGCACACAAGAATTAGCAGATACACTTCAAAGCAGATGTATCATAACAGCAATGAGTAAAGCAGTTAGACGGCTTAACATATTTGTAGATGAAGCAAAAGCTCAACAATTAAGAAATAAACTGTTACTGTATCGATTTCTCAATTTGGGAACAGCTGACGACAACATGATTGTTACATTTCTGCAGGAGAATCAAGGCTTTAGAAATGCAAGGGTTATTGAACTTTTTATTAGCCTTCTTCAAGTAGCGCCAACACAACAGATTAAAGATAATCTTCTTGAACTCATGAAACAAATAACTCAAAGCAGACTGGACGCTGAGCAAGCAAGCATAGAAGCAAGGATATTTGAGTCCATTATAAAGTGTGAATCAAAAGTCAACTGTGGAAAAATCAGTACTCAAGTAATAACAGAATTTTTCAATGAAGGCCAAAGTGAAAAAGATAAAGTTACTAGTCGTTTTGTTGGTCGTAGAGTTGCAGCTTTGGGATTTGAAAAATGCAGAGTAGGCGATAAAGGGCAAGCAGGATTTTATTATGCAGCTGAATTAATTAATCGATTAAAAGCAAGATATTTCCCAAACGGCTTACTTTTAACTTCAGAAACATCAGAAACCCCAGAAACTTCAGTAAGCATGGAAAAACAAGGCCCAACAGTGTACCTTAACACTGAAGTTACTGAAGATAAACCACTGACTGAAAAATCTGTAAAAAACATTGATTTACCATTAAAAACTGTAGTTTCTGAAGTTACTGAAGATACTGAAGTTAAAAAAGAAGATACCAAGAAACTAAGCGAAGGATACCAAAAAGGATCTGAAGAAGACAGAGAATTATCCAAAGATTTTGAACACGCAGACAGAGAAGTAAACAAGCAACTAAAATATTCAGATAAAACAACCTACTTTAGACATTTAGCACCCAATGAACCACATCCCTGTGACGGATTAGATCACGGTCGTTTCTGCGCTTTAGAAGCAAAGTATCTGATGGGTGAATCCAACTATTACTGTGAAGCACATTTTAGAAGTGCAAAAAGAGACTGCGAAAACAACGGTTACACTGTTACAGAGCTTTCTTTGTTACCAGACGGAGATGACTTCTAATGGCCACGAAAATAAGAAAAGAAACCCTTGCACGTTTCATTAATGCAAATGGCTATGAAATCGCAAAGAAGCAAGGGAAAACTGCAGCTTCTGAGATAACAGGTATTTCACGGCCGACAGTTTATGCTATACTGAAGAAATACCCAAAGCAACCAAAACGAATCACACCACAATACATCAAAGAGTATGAAGCCACTGAAGGCGCTAAACTATTCTTAGCTAAGAACAGAAACCGCATTAAAACATGGAAGAAATGTTATCGTTTAGGTCTTAGATGCTATTTGCTTTTAGGAAAAAAAGACCCTCTCAGCTGGAATATTGATGATTACCGTAAGCTTTGGATGCATGAGAAATTTATTGATGTTGTAACTCAGCGGGTCCGGGATACTGTAGTTTTTGCTTTGCGTCTTTGGATGAAGGCTATGGGAAAACATGATTTGCTTCAACTAGAAGATTTCGCTACAAGAGGACTAAAAAGGCCAAAAAGCAGAAAGTCATGGTGCCTTGAAGACTCCAATCTAAAAGAGCTAATCAAAGCGACCAATAATCATTATCTGTTGTTGATTGAAGAGATTGGTGTAAAGACTGGAGGGAGAATAAGCAGTATTTTAGGTATTCGACCATTGGACTGCAACTTTGAAAAAGACCTTATTTTGATGTATGAGTCAAAAGTCAAGGATTACAGGCCACGGTTCTTAGATCAAGGCTGCATGAGCCGAGTCAAAAGATACATTGAGGACTATCAGATTGCACCAGACAAACAACTATTTCCTTCATATAGCACAGTTAGAAAAGCATTAAAAAAAGTCGCTAAAGACGCAGATATTTCGCAGCTCGCATCAATGAGAGGCGCCACTCACATTTTTAAGCATACTTTTGTGACTCAGGGCGCCTTTCACGATTTGAGCATGGACAGTATTTCAGAGCAGACAGGAACCAACCCTAATACTTTGCGTGATTTTTATGTTGGAGTTAAAGAAAGAAAATTGCGCCATGAACTGTTAGGTGAGAAACTTGAAGTTTTACCTTATCATGAATGGGTAAAAACCTTTGAACCTTTGTGGAGTCAGCAATACGTCAACATTCCAATTCAGAGAAAAAACAGAACAGGACAACACACAAAGACAGAAAACAATCAGATTAACAAGACCAGAGCTATCAACTGGACTGCAATAAAAAGACTCACTGAGAACCCTTCAACACCTAAACCGCTACGCGATTACTGGCTTTCAAAACTCAAAACACAAGACAAAAACTGAGGCCAAAGACAAATGGTTGAGGTTCAGAGTAAGGATACTGAAGGGTTTTCCTTCGCCTCTGAAGGTGGCATAATTGGCAAAAATCCACATAGAAAACCCCAAGCAGTTAAATATCCCTCCAAAGAGCCTCAGCTAAAAACGCAATGCCCCGGCTGTGGAAGCATAAGCATCAACCGAAATGGTTTCAGGCGTCTAAAGAACCAAACAGAAACCCAAGTTTATAGGTGCCGAGAATGTAGCCTAAGATTCTCAGAAAATTATTATAGACACAGAGGACAACATGGACATGCCAATTATGCGCTAAAAGTAGAGGCGAAAAAATTGGACAACGTAACAGAAATAAAAACTGTTACGGGTGACGAAAAGACCCTAAAAGGAAAACTCACTGACTACCACTTCAAAATGAAGATAGATGGCTACAAAGATACAACTATAGAAATGAGCTGGAAAATACTAGAGTTACTTACACGAAGAGGAGCAGACCTTACCAAACCAGACACAGTTAAAAAGACTATATCAGAACAAAACTGGAGCGGAAACCGCAGACGAAATGTAATAAATGCATATGGCCAATTCATAAAATACCTCGGCTCATCTTGGGACCCACCAAGAAACACAGTAATAAGAAAAATTCCATTCATACCAACAGAGCAAGAAATAGACGACCTAATAGCAGGATGCCCAGTAACCTTAGCATGCTATTTACAACTTTTAAAAGAAACGGCCATGCGATCAGGTGAAGCAATTAACCTAAAATGGCGAGATATAGACATAAAAAGACGGGTAATAAGCTGCAACAACCCAGAAAAAGGAAGCAACAGCCGTCAATTCCCTGAAATCACAGGTAAACTATTAAACATGCTCAGCCAAATGCCACAAAATAACGAATATGTATTCAGCGGTAAAACAAATGATAGCTTAAAAGCAGTATTTGTTCGCTGCAGAGCAAAACAAGCGTTTAAACTAGGTAATCAACGATTAAAAGAAATTCACTTCCATACATTTAGACATTGGAAAGCAACAATGATGTATCATTACACAAAAGACATTTTAGCAGTTCAAGAGTTTCTTGGGCATCGCTCAATAGAAAATACACAGCTATACATTCAACTGGATAAGAAACTATTTGCAGGTATTCCTGACGACAAATTTATTATCCGCGCTGTTCACTCGATAGAAGAAGCTACACAATTAGGTGAAGTAGGCTTTGAGCCTTTCATGGTAATACAAGGCATTCAACTGATGCGAAAACGCAAATAAAGGTGTTTCACTTGTGTTACTGAATCACGCGCAAAGCGTACGGAATCACTAGAAAGTCCATCAAAGCGGCCGGGGTGATGTAGCTTGGCAGCATAGAGGCCTGTGGAGCCTTTCGCCAGGGTTCAAATCCCTGCCCCGGCCCCAGAAGTTCTTTTTAAACAACAAGTGACTTTTCTAGAAGAAGATAATCTAAAAGTGTAAAAATAAGGCATAAAAACTGTTCAATCAATAGTTTATAATTAATAATAACCAAAAAAAGGAGCTAATTGAGACCCAATTGAATATGAAGTGTGACTTTATCGAAGCACGCAACAGATAAAAGGCCTTAAATAGAAAAGTAGACACACCAGAGGAGATTTGTTATAAGAGCAATAAACATGATTGCAATTAAACCCAGAAAAGTCATTGTTTAAAGCAACCATAAAACCACTCAGATAATTACTTAAAGTGAAACTTCAAATCAGCAAATTTTATTCTATTTTTTCAAATTATTAAAAATTTTCATTGATTTATTATTTTCTTTAATAGAGATGCAAAATTGTGTTAAAAGGTTTCATTTTCTACGAAAACATACGCATTGTTTATATATGATGGCTAAAAGTGCTAAGGGTTAATAAAAAATTTGCATGAGTGAATTGCAATGAAAGAATTAAAACCAATAGACTACAAGATTTTGTTCGAGCTCATGAAAGACTCGCATCGAAGCGACCGACAATTGGCTAAAGCCCTAGGTGTTTCTCAACCAACTGTGACCAGAAGACGTGCTATGCTAGAAGAAAACTATATTGAAGGTTACACAGTTATTCCAAAGTTCGGCCAAATTGGGTTTGAGCTTTTAGCTATAACTTTTCTCAATAGTAAACTAAAGTACGAAAACGGGGACGATAAGAGCCAATCAATACAAAAAATGAAAGAGTGGTATATGAAGCAAACCAATGTCATCCTAGTCTTGGATGGTAGAGGCATGGGTTGGGATGCAGTATGTATTTCACTACATGAGAATTTCGCCAGTTATGCAGAGTTTGTTAGGGCTCATGATTCAGAGTTGTCTGAGTGGATAGTTGAAAGCCAATCATTCAATGCTGACTTAAAAGGCGGATTAGTAATAAAACCATTCCACCTTAAGTACCTCGCTGCTCTTAAACAACTTTAAATCAATCTTTTCTTTTTTTGTTAAAAACTATAACATAAATAGATGTTAAAAGATAATTTTAGATTCAGTTTAGCTCATCACTTTAAGTTATTGCTAATCAATGCTTAAAAATTAAGTAGATATGTTAGGTAATTATAATTTTGAGGTTAGTCTGAAATAAATACGCGACTCAATTACCTAAAACATAAAGGGTCTATTAATTACAATTTAATTGATTATTTACTTAACTTCGGTCAACTTTTAGCTGAATTAACTCGCATTCATTTTCAGAGCGTTTTCAATGAAAAACAATTAAACAATTATAATTTGTTTTTTACAATTTCCACTTTCCCGAAGACCATTTATCGAGATTTATAGGCGTTATTTTAATTATAGGTATTTCACCCTCTTTCCAGCCGCCGTCAGCAGTTTTGTATTCAGGATATTTTTCTTTGAGCATTGAATGTGCATAACGGTATTCTTCACCATTCCATAAAATTTCAGCTTCACCCTGAACACGAATACCCTTAAGATTGGACCAGTTGTCTTTATCGTAGTCATCCATAGCCAATGAAACTTGAGGATTTAGTTCTATATGCGCAAGTTTTGGTGTATCTGGATCAGAGGCTATGTAAAAATATTCACCGTCAAAAACCGGCCAGACAGGTCTAACTACTGGTTCACAGTCTTCAGTTGCTGTAGCTAAGTGACCGACCGGTAACTGTTTAATGAATGTTTTTTCAGATTTTGAAAGTCTTATTCCCATTAAACCACCAACAATATGAAAGCGAAATAATCGTTAAAGTAATAGTTGAACGGTCACCCTTTAAAACTTAATGTTTGACATAACATATCCATTAGAATTTCTCGAAATTTTTTTAACGAAAAATCAAATTTAGACAAACAGGCAATGTGACTATTCTTAAACTTAAATTTTGATGGAATAAGAACTAATTCTTGACGCATAAAAGTTTTAACAATGAGTTGTTTTTTTGTATTACAAAGTTATGTTGTATATAACGTTCTAAAAGTTAACCAGAAAGTATAATGCATTTGATTTACAAAAACTCAGATAAGATATGCAGCAATCAATTTGACAGTATAATTGTAAGTGAACCGATATGTTTGTTTACGATTGAGGTATTTTTAACTTCAAAGTTTCTATATAACTTGGAAGACTTTCTATGCATTGTACTTCTCGCCCGATTAAACAATGCAGTTCACGCCACAACTTTGTATTCACCCTAACCTTGGCATGCTCCAAGTTTTGCTGTAACTTTTTGGTTGCTTCTTTACCCCTCCGATCATAATCCAAAAGGAGAACAACTTCACCCACACCAAATGATTCTAACTGTTGAGTAAATTCAAAAAATGATTTTCCTCCTGTTTTAATGGTCAAAACTTTACCTTCTATACCTAAAGAGTATAGTGCTTGAGCATCTTTGCGACCTTCCACAACTATGGTTTTACCTTCAGATGCTTCTTCCGAAATTTTTGTTACGACTTCGCTTATTTTTTCTATTTTCTCTTTCAATCGGGTAGACAAGATTTTTACCTTGTTATTTTTGCTTGCCGCACAGTTTCTAAGCAGTCCTTTGCTTCTTTGTTATTAGAAAAGTACCGGCGTACGGGTTCAAGGATTTCTCCAAGTGCGGTAGCTACACCGTTCTTGAGATCTGTTGGATGTAATTTACCCTCTGAGTATGTAGTTTCTAATTCTTGGAAGCTTGTAAACTCTATATTTCCACCGAATTTTGCCGGCCGCTCAATTTTAAAAACTGAATGTTCTCTGAAAATAATGTATTTGCAGATTTCTATAATTGGATTAAATTTAACGACTTTTTCCGGGCAGAATGCTCTAGACATTTTTTGCTTGATTTCCTCAGGTGTATCATAGATAAACACACATGTTTGAGGTTTACTCTTTGACATTTTTGCTGAGGCGATTGCTTCTTTTTCTTGTCCTTCAGGAATTGGCCACAAAGCAGGTTTTTCTAAACCCTGAAGTAAATGATGATGCACTGACACTGGTTTCCAATACCCAATTTTCTCGCCAATTTCTCGACCTACCATGTTGGCTTTACGCTGATCCATTCCCAATTGACAAATTTTTACTTTCAATTGAAATATATCTGCAACTTGCATTGGCGTATATAGGTAATCTGAGACATAGTGAGCTTCACCTTCTTTTCTGCCTGAAATTTCTAATGTCCTGGTTGTTCGTGCTAATGTGAGGTTTTTTGCTATTATAACCGTTTTTGCCCAATAATCTATGTTTTTATAGAGTTCGTCTGAATAGATGAATTCAACTTTGTCTCTCGGAACGCCTAAGGCTAACCAGGAATGTCTAAAAAGATCAGCAGCTTTGTGTATTAACGTTAAGTCGCCGCCTAACTTGTTGTTAAGCCAAGCGTGCCACGTTGCTAAGAAAGCTTTAAAATGTATACCTGCTTCAGCGAAATCCTTCATTTTATAAGCGCAAATAACACCTGTTCCCAAATGAGCTAGTCCCGAGGGTTCCCAGCCGTTATAAGCAACTGGATGTTCCTCTGTTTCTAAAAGTTGACGTAAATCATTTGGAGTTACCACTTCTTCAGTTGGCGGTCTGCATATAAGTTCAATTTTTTTTTCA
The DNA here is from genome assembly GCA_012513715.1 of Thermoproteota archaeon. Lineage (GTDB taxonomy): Archaea > Thermoproteota > Bathyarchaeia > Bathyarchaeales > Bathycorpusculaceae > Bathycorpusculum. Next base: position 17,346 of record JAAZBP010000165.1, read on the forward strand.
ATGTCCAAGCAGTTTCAGCTCTGTTTTGCTGATAGCTAATATTGTTTAGCCATTTAAGAATTTACTTAAACTTAAAACCTATCTACCGGCTAAATAAGAAAAAATTCGTTTAAACCAAATTTTGTGAAAATTACAGAATACAAAAAAAGAGTTTGCAACTTAAAAAAGTTATATTTAATTTTAGATAAGGTAATTTATTGTACAGATTAAGGAATTTGAGTAAATAAAGAAGTTACACCACTGATTTATGTAAGAGAAGTATTAAGAGCAGTTTTGCGGGCGATTGTCTCCCAACGTAACCAAACACTTAACCTCACAGCTGAGCGTCGCTTTTAGCTTGGATAAGCTCTCTCGGCGTGGGAATTTGTGCCCGACCCTCATCTGTTCCATAATTGGGTGGAACTCTATCGTCACGGGTGCAAGATTTGTGTTTCTTGCGTTCCTCTGTTGAGTCCGTCGTTATGGGTGCTCATTTTCGATGAGGTAAACAAATAAAACAAGGTAGTTTCGATTAAACTTTGCTGTATCTTTTTTTCTCGGTTAAGGTTAAAATTACGCCATAAACGAAAAATTAAAGGTGAAAATTTTAGGTTTCAAAGTGACAAATACTGAACCGGACAGGAACCGAAACAAAAATAAAAAAATACATTTAACTGTATTGTAAAAAACCCAAGTTGCCATTTCAAGTTTTTGTTAATAGATACTCTTAAGAGAGAAAAACGCTGTTAACCCATGCTAGGAGCGCTAAAATTGCCTATAGAAATTCAGAAAAATATTGAAACCGAAATCACAGAGTTTCTTTCAGAATTAATACGTATAAACACTACCAATCCGCCAGGAAATGAAACGCAAGCCGCACATTTTTTAGCTAATTATTTGATTAAAAACGGTTTTAAACCAGAAATTATTGAGTCAGCTCCTGGAAGAGGCAGTGTAATAACTAGACTTAAAGGTACAGGCGAAAAACACAATTTACTTCTACTTTCTCACTTAGATGTTGTCGCTGCGAACCCTAAAGAGTGGACAGTCAACCCGTTCGGGGGCATAGTCAAAGACGGTTACGTCTATGGAAGAGGCACAATCGACATGAAGGGTATGACTGCAGTTGAAGTTTTAACTTTAAAACTATTAAAAGAAAATGATGTCCCAATAAAAGGTGACATAGTATTAGCTGCTACTGCAGGTGAAGAAAGAGGAGGCGAAGAAGGCGCAGGATATCTACTACAAAAATACAAAGAAAAAGTTTGGTGCCCATATGTAATTAATGAGGGAGGGGGATTAGCAATTCCTCAAAAAAACGGGTACATCTATCCAGTACAGACCGCAGAAAAAGGCATAATATGGTTTAAGATTAAAGCTAAAGGTGTTCCAGGTCATGGATCAACACCAAACATTGCTGATAACGCGATTATAATAATTAACGATGTTATTGAAAAAATCCGCAACTATAAACCTGAAACGGTGTATGTACCAACTTTCAGAGAATTCTTAATGCAAGTTACTAAAAATAATCCTGAACACAGAGAACTATTCACTCGTCTGCTAACAAATCCAAAGCAAAGTGATTCTATTCTTGATGAACTTGCTAAAATAGATAAAGCTTTAGCTGAAGAAATTAGACCGCGTACTAAAATGACAATCTCACCAACAATAATTAATGGCGGAATAAAAGAGAACATTATACCTTCAGAATGTGAAGTTGTCTTTGATTGCCGAGTATTACCAGGTCAAAATGTTCAAGAAACGCTTGAGTTTATCAAGGGTTTGTTAAAAGATTTTGAAGATAAATTAAAGTTTGAGATTATTCAAATACATAATGCTTCCGAATCGACAATTCAAACTCCACTATATGATACAATAACACAGGTACTAACTGAATTAGAGCCTAACTGTACGGTATCACCAGCAATGATGACTGGAGGTACAGACTCACATTTCTTCAGAGAAAAAGGAAGCATATGTTACGGTTTCCATCCGATGCGTCCTGATGAACCCAACGATGAGTTAGAAAAACGAATTCACGGCATTGATGAAAGAATAAGCATAGAAAACCTTGTTTTCGGCACCAGCGTACTCTATGAAGTAGTGAAGAGATTTATGACTTAAGCACATTATGCTTACAAAATTTCCAGTTTCTTAACATATTGTTTTTTATTGTTATTCACATATTTATCAAACTAACACCGTTTAGAAGGCAATACAATGATTAGCGGATCAGCACTAATTAACAAGGAACCACCCATCCTTAAAGTCACAAAAACAGTAGGTTTAATTTCTGATACACACATACCCAAAAGGGCACTTTGTTTACCTAAAAAAGTTTTAGAGACTTTTGAAAAAGTAGATTATATCATTCATGCAGGAGATATAGTGGAACTATCTGTGATAGATGAATTAGAGCAGATTGCACCAGTCTTAGCTGTACAAGGTAATATGGATGGCTTAGAGGTTACAAATATACTCCCAAAGTGTAATATGCTTAAAGTTTTTGATTGGAAAATAGGAGTTATGCATGACCCAGACATATTTTGCGGATTTGATAAAATGAAGGAAATAGCTAACCAGAACGGATTTGACATTTTTGTTTATGGCCATACACACGCAGCTGACATTAAATGGGAGGGTAAAACGCTCTTTATAAATCCTGGAAGTCCAACTGTACCTGCTTCTGTTTTAGGTCAACCGTCAGTTGGTTTACTAAAGCTTACTGAAAAAACAGTGATTCCGCAAATAATTAATCTCTAAAAAAAACAATTAGAAATTTGTAATTATATTAGGATTAGAATTGAGCCAGATACTACAAAGTTGTTAAAAGAAACTTTTACAGAAAAAGTTGTCTTTATAAAAAATGTAAAAAACTAAGAATAAACTAATTTTAGCTTTTACTTTCAATCACCTCTCCCCGGTAGTGAACTGTTGTTTCTTCAACCGCTTTAAAAGTCTAAACTGATAAATCGCTACTTTGGGGATAAAAAATGGAACATTGTAAGAACCCTTGGAAAAATACATGCTCAAACGAGAACATTAAATTATACATCCAGATAAAAGGTGAAAACCTACCTATTTGTTATCAATGCTGGAATAAAATCGCAGATCAAAACGAGGATTGGTAAAAATGGAGAGTTTTAGCGCTAATAGTGCTAAATCATACATAGGTAGAAATGTCAATTTACATCTAAAAGATGGCGCTGTAATAGTAAACGTCCACTTAATGAAGATTCATAAAGCTGCTGGAAAAAATAACAACTTAATCGAGTATAGTTTGCGAAACAGAAAAACAGACCGTGTTCCACTTCGGAATATTGCATACGCAGAAAGTCTGAACAGTAACTTGATAAAAAATATTGCGTAGATAGAGATGTAGACTAAAAACACAAATATCGTGAAAAACAATTCACAATATATGAATTGTTCAAATTGTGGAGTATGTTGCACAGAAACTGAAATGCTTCTTTCAAAAAAAGACATTGAACGCTTAGAAAAACAAGGTTATCCAAAAGATTATTTTGTTAGCTATGACAGACAGGGTTATGCAGAATTGAAGAACCATGAAGGTTACTGTGTATTTTATGATTTGAAAAATTGCAGATGCAGGGTATACGTTCACAGGCCAGCAGGCTGTAGAGTCTACCCGGTTATTCTCGATGAAGAAAAAGGGATAATTTTAGATGATATTTGTAAGTCAAGAAACACAATTTCAAACGTTGAAAAAAAAAATAAAGGTAAAAGGGTAATCAAACTTCTCAAGGTAATAGATTCTGAGGCATATGACCGCCGTAAAAGATGCGGTCTTTCATCAAAGTGATCATGACTATTTTTGGAAACTACAAAACTGAAACGTGATATTAAATTTTAACAAAATACTACAACTTTAAATAAGTCCTCAACGGTTTGTCAAGAGGTAAAAGTTATGCCTTGTCAAGTAATTGTTGGCGCCTTCTGGGGAGATGAAGGTAAGGGTAAAATAATCTCGTATTTAGCTTTAAAAGATAACCTTGATTTTTGTGTAAGAACAGGTTCAGTTAATGCTGCACATACAGTTTGGCATGAAAATAAAAAATTTGCATTGCATATGGTTCCTGCTGCGTTCTTGAATCCTAAAACACGTTTACTGATATCTGCAGGTGCGAATGTGCATGTAGGACAGTTCTTCAAAGAGGTTGAGCAAACCCAAGTTACTCAAACACGAATAGGTATAGATCAAAATGCATCAATTATAGAAGAGAAACATAGTGACCAGGATAAAGCTAGCTCAATAAACAAGGGCATAGGAACAACTGGATGGGGAGTTGGACCAGCAGTAGAAGAACGTGCTAGACGAACAGCAAAACTCGCTAAAGATATACCAGAACTTAAACCATATATTTGTGACCAAATAACTGAGGTAAATGACGGTTTAGATCAAGGGAAAAAGGTTCTTTTAGAGGGAACACAAGGATTCATGCTTTCACTCTTCTTAAGCGGGGGGTATCCGTATGTCACAAGCAGAGACACTAGTGCATCCGCAATAGCTTCTGAAGCTGGAGTTGGACCAACAAGAGTAGATGACGTGATAATAGTTTACAAATCATTTATAACTAGAGTGGGAGGAGGCCCTTTGCCGGGAGAAATCACAAAAGATGAGGCCCTAAAAAGAGGATGGTTTGAAGTAGCAGCTGGAACAGGCCGCGAACGTCGCTCAGCTCTTTTTGATTTTGAGTTAGCTAAAAAGAACGCAAAAATTAATGGTGCAACACAGGCAGCTATGACTAAACTTGATGTTATTTTCCCAAGCTGTAAAGGCGCTAGAAGATTTGAGGATTTACCCAATGACGCAAAAGAATTCATAAAAGAAGCAGAAAAAAGAACAGGTGTACCAATTACATTGATTGGAACAGGACCTGAAGCTTTGGATATAATCGACCGTAGAGCATAAGTTTTATTTTCTTATTTTGTAATCCTCTTTAGAGGTGCAGGTATATGTTAAAGTTTAAGAACGCAAACAAAGGTTCTGCTAGTATACTTGTGCTAATTTTCGTAGCTGGATTGCTGGTTGGCGGATTATTAATGTTTTACGCCACATACAGGCAAGTGAGTAACCTAAATAGTGAAATCAATGATTTACAGACTGCAGTTGCAGGACTACAAGGATTTCAGAATGCCACAAACCAGGAAATCACTATACTTCAAAATGGAACATCTATAGCTGAACTCTACGCTAACCTACGTGACTCTGCAGTACTAATTCAAGGAACAACAAACACAGCAAGCGTACAGGGATCAGGGTTTGTATATAACTATGCTGGAAAAAATGTTATACTAACTAATTATCATGTTGTAGAGGACACAATCACTTTAAGCGTTACCTTTTCAAACGGTAAAGGATACTCTGCCACTGTTGTAGGAACAGACCCATACGCAGATTTAGCAGTTGTTTCAGTTAAGGACGCACCTGAACCAGAGTTTAAACCTGTCACAATAGTGAAATCATCTTCTCTTCGTGTCGGTGAACCTGTAATAGCAATAGGTAACCCATACGGACTTGTAGGTTCACTAACAACAGGAGTGGTTAGTGCTACAGGGCGAAGCATTAATGTAAACACTGCAGGCTCTTTTTCGATAGCAAACGTTATCCAAACAAGTGCACCTATTAATCCTGGAAATTCTGGAGGGATGCTACTAAATTCTCTTGGCAACGTTGTAGGTATTACTACAGCAATAGTCAGTGATTCTCAAGGACTTGGATTTGCTATCCCATCAAACACAATTTTAAGAGAAATTGGTGCACTCATTAATACAGGAAGTTATAATGGACATTCCTATTTAGGAGTAACAGGCAGAGACATGAGTTATAGTTTAGCTCAAGAAACTGGTGCGACTGTTACGTATGGATGGAAAATCGCATCTATAGTACGCAACGGACCTTCAGATGGAAAACTTGTAGTAGGAGACATAATTATTGCTATGAATAATCAAACTATTAAAAACAATGATGATTTAGCAAGTTACCTCGAAGAAAACACGTTACCGAACGATAATATACGTTTGACTGTAATTAGGAACAATGAAGAAATAGAAGTAACCATTAAATTAGGAACCCGACCTGCCCCTTAGAAGTGATACAAGTATTCTGTAGCAAAATATTCGATTCACAAATAAGGATAGAAATTATAGCAAAATTATGGAAAAGTAGATATTAAGCGTGAACAACTGCAAGAGGTAAGATCATTTGGCACTGATAATTGTAACAAGCCAAGTGATTTATTAATGAGGTAAAATGCAAGTGGACGATTTACAGGGTGTACTTAGAGGACAAAAAATTGCTTATTTCTCAATGGAAGTGGGTTTGACCAACGATGTTCCAACTTATGCGGGTGGTTTGGGTACACTAGCAGGAGATGCAATACGATCGAGCGCAGATTTGAAACTTCCACTTGTTGCGGTTACTTTAATTAGTAAAAAAAATTATTTTAGACAAAAACTTGATTCAAACGGAAGACAAACAGAAGAAACTAACCAATGGCACCCAGAAAAGCTAATGACTATGCTACCAAATGAAGTTAACGTTCAAATCGAAGGCCGCACAGTCAAAGTTAAAGCGTGGCTCTACAAGTATCAAAGCATAACTGGTGGTATTGTTCCGGTACTTTTTCTGGATACTGATTTGGATGTAAACACACAGGAAGACCGTGAAATATCTTTTTATCTTTACGGCGGCGACGAAAGATATCGACTTAAACAAGAAGCAATTCTTGGTTTTGGCGGTGTCAGAATGCTTGATGCCTTAGGTTTTAAAGTAAGAAAATATCATATGAATGAAGGGCACTCAAGTTTCTTATCAGTTGAACTAATGCATAAATATGCAATGGATAAAGAGAAAGTACGTGAACTATGCGTTTTCACTACACACACACCAATAGAAGCAGGACATGACAAGTTCAACTATGAGTTGGTTAGTCAAGTACTTGAAACAGTAGATTTGTCTGTTCTTAAACAATATGGTGGCAAAGAAAAACTTAACATGACATTATTAGCGCTCAATCTAAGCACATATGTTAATGGAGTAGCAAAGCGGCATCAAGAAAGCTCTAGTAAAATGTTTACCGGCTACGAAATACACGCAATAACAAATGGCGTACATTCACACACTTGGACTGGAGAGGTATATCGAAAACTTTTTGATAAATATTTACCAGGCTGGGTAATTGAGCCTGAATTACTTGCAAAGGTCGACCTCATACCTGATGGAGAAATATGGCAGGCACATCAACAACAAAAACAAATTTTAATCAATTACATTAAAGACGTCACAAACATACAGCTTGACCCCGAGGTATTTACAATAGGGTTTGCACGCAGAGCTACTGAATATAAACGTGCAACACTGCTATTTTCTAACATTGAAAGATTACGAAAAATAGGTCGTAGGAGAAAGTTACAGGTTATATTTGCAGGTAAAGCTCATCCACGTGATGAAGGCGGAAAAAGGCTAATCGAACAAATATACACTTATAGTAGGCAATTAAAAGGCGACATTGAAGTTGTATACATTGAAAATTATGATATGGATATTGCCGCTAAAATAGTTGGAGGCGTGGATGTTTGGCTTAATACTCCGTTACGTCCAATGGAAGCATCTGGAACTAGCGGCATGAAAGCTGCCCATAACGGAGTAATTAATTTCAGTGTTTTAGATGGATGGTGGATTGAAGGCTGGATAGAAAATTTGACTGGTTGGTCGATTGGACCGCATCCCAAAGAAAACATAGATGACAGCATGTATTTTACTAAAGAAATTGAGGATCTCTACAACAAACTTGAATATGTAATTATGCCCAAGTTTTATGATGATAGAGATCGTTGGATTAGGTTAATGAAGAATTCGATTGGCAAAATTGCTTATTATTTCAATAGCCACAGAATGATGCGAAGATATGTTACAGAAGCCTATCTGTAATTCTTTTGTTTTAATATTTAGTCAACATATTTTTATTGATTCTAATATTTGAATAAGCGAAAATGGGTCTTTGCAGGCAATTTTACTGGCTAAATTTGTTTTGTTATTTAATAGATTTTTAGTCTAAAACCATTTTGCTGTTAAAAGTTATTTTTAGTTGGTTGGTTTTGAATTTTATAGTTTTTGTATATGTATTCTACAAACAGTTTTGGCCAACCAGTGATATAGCGTTTATTAAGAAGCAATACACAATACTTTAATTAGGTGTAAATGTGACTGTCAAAAAAACACTTCTAGCACCATTGGCAGCATTAATAATTACAGCCATCACCCTAACTGCACTAACAGCAGCAGTACTAAGTACACAACAAACAATACCAGCCAACGGGTCAATTCAAATTGACAACAGCGATGATGACGATAACAACGTTGTTACAACAGTAGATTTAGATGTGTATACTGACGCACAAGCAACTACAAAATGTACTAATATCAACTGGGGAACACTGAACCCTGGAGACACAGCAACAAAAACTATTTACATAAAAAATACTGGGAACGTTGCACAAATTCTAAGTATGGGCGCGAACTCTTGGAGTCCAGAATCTGCCAGTTCAGTCTTGACATTAACTTGGAACAAAGAAGACTATAATTTGGCTGCAGGAGCCATCGTTTCTGCAACTTTAACACTTCAAGTTGCACCTCAAACTGGTTCATTGTCAACTTTCAGTTTAAATATAGTAATTTCAGGAACAGCATAATCAACCCTCAGAACAGAACTATATATTTGTTAAAGTTAAATACTAACTTGTGTAGAATTAACAAACCAAAAGGATAAAGATACAAAGTGCCCACAAAAACCGATTCAACCGTAGACTGTTCAGAAAAAATGAACGAAAGAAAAACAGAAACCAAAGAATTCGTTGAGCAATTAAGAGGTCAATGGAAGAGTCTATGGAGTGAACGGATAAATGATAAAGTTAGAGCAGAAGATATTTCAAATAAGACATATGACTCTTTGAGAGTTGAACAAGGAACAATAATTCACGCAACCAGAGATTTTAAACCACTCAATTTTAAAGAAATTCTTGAGCAACACAAAGTTGAAAATCCAGATAGATATATTCAACCAGACGTAAACCAAGGCGGATGGAACAAATTTGTTAAAACTGAAATTATTCCATTAAAATCACAAACTAAAAAGCGTCAAAGGACGTACGTTCCTGAAAAAAAGACTGGGCAGCAACCTAAAAAAGGCGGACGTGGATGGCTGCACATAGAATAATTGAAAGTCATTGTTTTAGAAATTAAGAAAAAAGATTGAAGTAAAAAAGTCTACATCTATTTTGATTCACAGTTTTGCAACAATTTCTTCCAGTTTTCATCAGTTAAACGCTGGAGTTCATCTATAACGTGAATATTCTTTGGAGTAAATAGGTGCCTAAATCTACCTTGTCCCTTGAAATAGTCTTTAATGGGCTTCTTCTTCTGCGGTGCTAAAGCAATTACTTTACTGGGAGTAGACAATTGCTTTTTACCGTTAACAGCCTCCCAAACAGGGAATATGCATGTTTCAACAGCTAGTTTTGTATATTCCATAGTCTTTGCCTGATCACTTCGCCAACCTCTTGGGCAGGGAGCGAAAACATGAAGAAACGCTGGACCGTCAACCTCTAAGCCTTTACGTACTTTTGTTATCATATCCTTCCAGTAGTAGGGTGTTGCAGTAGCAACATATTCCATGCCATGAGCTAACATTATTTCTGTTATTGGTTTTTTCCTTTCAAGTTTACCGGGAATAACTGAGCCGGCAGGAGTTGTTGTTGTAGCTGCTCCGGACGGTGTGCCACCGCTTCTTTGAATACCTGTGTTCATGTAACCTTCGTTGTCGTATAGCACAAATAGGAAGTCGTGTCCACGTTCCACTGCACCTGATAAAGATTGCAGCCCAATATCAAATGTTCCTCCGTCGCCTGCAATCGCGATGACATCGATGTGTTCTTTTAGTTTCCCCTTTCTTTGCATTGCCTTAATTGCAGCTTCTATACCTGCAGCGTTTGCAGCAGCATTTTCGAATGCAGTGTGTAACCAAGGAACATTCCAAGATGTGTACGGGTAAATTGAAGAAACAACTTCCATACAACCTGTAGCTTGTGTAACTATTGTTGGTCCACGTGTAGCTTTCATTATTAAACGCATAACAGTAGCTGGTCCACAACCAGCGCATGCTCTGTGACCTGAAAGAAACAGGTCTGGTTTTACTGCTATGTCTTTTGAAGTAAATTTCCATTCTTGTGTTGTCATCTTGTTTTACTCCTTTACTCTCTTAACCCTAAATACCGTACTTGCTTACCGGTATCACCAGTTTTGGCAATTTCTGCTAAATCATCAAAAACTATACGCAGTTCGCTTGGACTGTAGTCTCTTCCGCCTAATCCGTAAATATAATTAATTACCGGTGGATGCACAGGAGAATCATATAATGAATGGCGGACTTCATGGAAAATTGCACCTCCAAAACCGCCAAAGCTCATGCTTTTATCCATGACTGCTACAGCTTTAGCATTCTTTAACGCATTCTTTAGATCTTCAACTGGTAAAGGCCTAAAGGTGCGTAATCTAAGTAAACCTGCTTTGACTCCGCAGGCTCTTAATTCATCAACTATTACTTTTAAAGTACCAGAAGTTGATCCTGCACAGACAACAATGACTTCTGCGTCTTCTAACTTGTATTTATCTATCAATCCGTTACCGTAACATCTTCCACTTATTTTTGCGAATTCACTGTTGACTTCTTGTATTCTTTTTAAAGCGTTTTTCATGCCTTCTTCTTGTTGACGTTTAAATTCAAAATAGTAGTTTTGGAATGCAACTGGACCCATGGTCATAGGGTTTTTTGGGTCTAGTTTGAAGGGGACAGATTTTCCTTCATGTGTCAAAACCTGCGGAAGCTGCCTTTCGCCAATAAAGTCGGTTACTGCTTCGTCAGAAAGAATGTCAACGTTTTCAAGTGAGTGACTTAAGGTAAAACCGTCTAAACCTACCATTATAGGTAGAGAAACGTCGCAGCTTTCCGCAATTTTGTATGCTTGAATTATTGAGTCGTATGCTTCTTGAGCGTTTTCCACATAAAGTTGTATCCATCCGCTATCTCTTTGAGCCATACTGTCTGAGTGGTCTCCGTGAATATTGAGAGGTGCTGAAAGAGCACGGTTTGCTATGGCCATAACAACTGGTGCACGTGAACCAGAAGTTACAAAAAGCATTTCGTGCATCAAAGCTAAACCTGCAGAAGCACTTGCGGTAAAAGTTCTTGCACCTGTTGTTGATGCGGATAAAGACGCAGTGATAGCGCTATGCTCTGATTCTGTGCAAACAAATTGGGTCTGCACTTCGCCGTTGGCTACATATTCACTGAACCTTTCAACAATTATTGTTTGAGGTGTAATTGGGTAAGCAGCAACAACGTCAACGTTACATTGTTTAACTGCAAAAGCAACTGCTTCATCACCATTAAAAGCCAGGGTTTTTTTATTTTGCTGTGCCATTTTTATCCCTCAGTATTATCTATTTTCATTGTTAACGCTTTTGCTGGACATTCGTTAGCGCATATACCGCAACCTTTACAAAAAGTATAATCGAAACTAATTTTGTTGGTATCTGGAATCCAGTTTATTGCTCCATCTGGACATAGCATCACACAGGTTAAACATACTATGCATTTTTCTGTGTCTAGAATAGGCATATAAGTTTTCCAGTCTCCTGTTTTGAAGCTTTCGCTAGATTTGGGGCACACCCCTGCAATAGAGATTTCTTTCCAGGTTTTATCTTTGCTACTCACTCAGTTTTTGCCTCCCTATAAGCTTCTTTAACTACAGCAAAATTTTTCTCTGCCAAATCGGCTCTGAATCTTCCTTTTAATGTTTTCTCTATACCTTCTAAAGTGACTATTTCAGTGGCTTTTGCGACTACACCTAACAAAGCAGTATTTGTTATTGGTGCACCAAGTATTCTTAGAGCTATCTCTGTTGCAGGTACCGTCCAAACTTTACCTTGATCAACCTTAAGTGTCTGCTTAATAAGGGCAGGCTCATCGCTTGAATTAATAATTAAACAATCAGTATCACAGTTTAATCCAGCGGTTACTGGCACAGTCTTAAGTAAAGTATTATCTAATACTACAACAACATCTGGATCATAAACAGCGCAATGTAAACGAATTGGTTCAGTGCTGATTCGTGTAAAGGCTGTTACTGGCGCGCCCATTCTTTCAGGACCAAATTCAGGGAAAGACTGGATGTATTTACCTTCATCAAGGGCAGTTCTAGCCAATAATTCACTAGCTGTCCAAGCGCCTTGCCCACCTCTACCGTGCCATCTAAACTCTACCATAGCTTTCAAAGGTGTCCCTTCACTAAAGTGTTTATCAGTAAAAAAGATAGATGCATTCACAGATGTAAACGTTAGC
>JAAZBP010000166.1 GCA_012513715.1 Thermoproteota archaeon
CATTTTTCTTTATCTTTTCTTGTACTTGTTCGAATACTTCTTTAGTTATAATTGCTGGATGATGATTTTCAATAAAATACTGATCTTCTATACCTTTGGCTGACCGTATTTTGTTGGTGAGCATATCATGAATTGTTTTTCTAACCAATATATCTCCTGTATATGAAATATTTGATAAAATGCCTCACTAGCGTTGTATAAAAGTTTTTTATAAATTTCAACCTAATGTATTTCGCAGCATCATTTTGATGATAATTGAATAAATGTAATAAATTTGCATTTGGCTTTTAGTGTTATAGGTCAAGCAAGTAACCAGTTAAGGGTAGCCCTATTCCACTGTTTGCCATAATCTGGTTACAATAATATCGGGTCGTATATCAGATCATCTAAATGATCTGATTCGCCAGCTATCACCTGCCTCACTGTTTCTTGGTAAATGGCCTCATGGTTTGGTGGTTTTCGACGGCCATGGGAACTATGTTTCGGTTTCCTGTTCAACTTCTTTAGAAATATATTAAAGGGTTCCAACAAGCAGGTGTTCAGTAATCTTTTTATGGTAAGTAAAGTTCCTTTAAAATTCGTTTTTAATTTCAGTAACATTAAAAGACAGTAGGCGATAAGTGAAATAAATAATTGATTTTCCACAGCTTGTTTGCTTAGCCCATAAAAATGTTTAACTTGGAAATGTTGCTTTAACCATTTAAAGAACAGCTCAATCTTCCATCTGTAGCGGTAGATATCTCCGATTTCTTCCGCACTTAGATTAAAATCATTGGTGACAATAATTAATGGGTTACCTCCGGTGTCTTCAACTTCAATCAATCTTACTTTATGATTCATTTTGCTGACACCGTCTTTGCCAAGATAAACAATTTGATCCTTTTTTATAGTGCTATCAGCTTTTAAATCACATACTTCAACTACTTCTACCAGGGCATTGCTTTTTAACCGGCTGACAAAGCGGATATTATTTTCACAGTAGTAGTCAAATCTATTGTAGTCTATATATCCTCGGTCAAAAACATTAAGAGCGTTTGTTTCAGTTACCACAATCTCATCCATTTGAGTTTTATCCGCTCTTTTTGCAGGTGTAATAATGGCATGATCCGGTAAGATATTTCCGTCAAAAAACTGTAGTCGGAGGTGGAGCTTAATACCGCTTTTCGTTTTCCTAAACTCTGCCCAAGGATATTTGGATAAACAAAGACTGATTGTTGAAGAATCAAGAATGTAAAAATTTCCTGCTCCCTGTTCCAGGTTTCTGGATCCGAGTTTAGCTCCGGTTTGAGCAATTACTTTTTTAAATAGCTCCTGTGCAATTTCTGGTTTCATTTTCCTTAACCGGCGGGATATTTGGGATGCACTAATTGATTCAAGTTGGATTTCTTGGCTGAATTCATCGTTATTACAACTATTACTAATATCCCGCAGCCCTTGTTGCTGGTTAAGCTGAGCATATGCTATAAGCTCAATTAGCTGGATAGTTTTAAGTTTCTTTACGTACTTATCAACCTCAGTGTCATTTAGATACTGAATAAAATTTTCGATAAAAATTGGTTCAAACAGTAGAAAAAATGTTGAATTTATGGTATCCTTGCCTTGCATTTTTGTCTCCTTATTTTTAGAGATTTGGGCAAGGACTACCCCAATATCTTTAATTATAAGGAGTTTTTTCATTCTTAGCTAGCTATTTTGAGCATTTTTGTCTGTTTTTGCGGTTTTTCAAACATTGACAAATTAGGTTTTTATTAATGCAACGTTAGTGAAAATGCCTGCAATAGTGCTTGAACGCCAAAGCTTTTTTCCCTGTTTAGTCTTAATATTTCTTCTGCTTAGTTCTCCAGCTATCTTATAAGAACTATAACCGTTAAGGTACATCGCAAAAATCTCTC